>DAINBR010000013.1:0-19152 GCA_036732865.1 Bacteroidota bacterium
CCTGCGTGAGCGTCGATGATGCCGACAGCGACTTTTGTGGCTGTCGTGAGTCCGAGGTGCTGCGCCGCGGCCGGCGTGAGTTCACCGGCAGAGGAACCGATCGGCATGATCCTGTCGCCGATCCTCCCCTTTGTGAGGAGGTCGTCCATGCCGAGCTTGCGATAAAACGTGGGATCCCATCGTCCGTTCTTTCCATCGAATCCCCATTTGCACACCGTTGTGCAAAGACTGCGCACATCCTGTCCGGTGGCCTGCAGGATGAGGTAGTCCGCGAGATCAAGAAAACGTGCAGCCCGTTTCCACGTCGCCGGCAAATTCTCCTTCAGCCAGAGAAGTTTCGGTGGTTCCATTTCCGGAGAAATTGCCCCGCCCACGAACTTCAAAACAGGGTGACGGGTGGCGCTGATGCGCCGCGCCTGATCGATGGCGCGGTGATCCATCCAGACAATGACGTTCTGTTCTGCCGCTCCCGTCAGTGAGACGGTGATCGGCTCCAGGGATCCATCGAGCGCCACGAGAGAACAGGTCGCGTCGAAAGAGAGCCCGACCACAGTCGAAGGATGAATTCCTGCGACGGCGACGGCCTCACGCACAACTTCGGCGGTTCTTGCCCAGATGTCCGTTGATGATTGCTCCACGAAATCTTCTCTGGGCCGCCAGATCTGAATTTCGCGGACTGCACGGCCGATCATTCTACCTTCGAGGTCAAACACGCCTGCACGGACGCTGCCCGTGCCTACATCGACGCCGATGACATAATCGAAGTTCATTCCTTCAACCAGTCACCACCCTTGTCGATGTTTCCGCGCGTGAAGACGCGCGAAGGCAATGTCACTTCCTTTCGCACCTTCTTCCCTTTCAGGAAGTCCAGGGCTGTGTTGATGGCCTCCCGGCCGCCCGTCGGGTACTCAAAGGACGCGGAGAGAATCCCCTGCTTGACGTACATCTGGCCTTCCTGGGGCAAGCCGTCGATGCCGACAAAAGTGATCTGCTTCTCCCGCCCGGCGGCCTTGGCGGCAAGATACGCCCCGTGCGCGCCCGGGTCGTTGTGCGCATACACCAACGTGATGTTCGGAAACCGGGCCAGTGCGGACTCCATCTCCCTCCGGGCATTCGGTTCCAGCCATTTCATGTCGGCCTCGAAAACCACCGATATGCCGCTGCCGGCGATTCCATCGCGGAATCCCGAGTGTCGATCCTGCCCCGGCGTCGACGTCATGAGTCCCTTCAATTCCACGATCTTGCCTTTTCCCCCCAGCTGGTTCACGACCCATTTGCCCGCCGCGCGGCCGATCTTTTTGTTGTCGGCCCCTATAAAGCACGTGTACTCGCTGCCGACCACACGCCTGTCCAGCACGATGACGGGAATGCCGTTGCGGTAGGCATCCGCCACCGGCTTGGTAAGGGGGGCTGCTTCCTTTGGCGAGATGATAATCAGGTCCACCTTCTGCCTCACGAACTCGCCGACGTGTGCACTCTGGCGCAGGTTGTCGTTCTGAGCGTCTTTGAAAATCACTCGCAATTCCGGGTGCCCCAACGCTGCCTTCTTGACGTCGGCATTCATCTGCACCCGCCACGGCTCGCCGAGATTGCACTGGCTCATGCCGATGGTCCACCGGGGTGACTGTGCAAAAGAGATCGTCACAGACAGCGCCAGGCCGCACGTCATGAGGATGAGAGACCGGAACACGTGTTGCATGTACTTGCTCCTCGTGGTTATGTGCCGCGCTGAAACAGCACCGCGGCGAGAATAATGAGTCCCGTGAGCATGAGCCGTGTTTCTTCTCCTACCGCGTTGATGCTCAGGATTTTCTCGAGGTTCCCGATGATCAGCACACCGAGCAGCGTCAGCCAGACGGAGCCTCTGCCGCCCTGTAGGGAGGTGCCGCCGATAACCACCATGGCAATCGCGCTCAGCTCGTACGTTGCGCCGGCCTCGGGGTCGCCTTGCAGTTCCTGCGCTGCCTGGCAGATTCCGGCGATCCCGCATGTCAAGCCGCAGAACCCGTACGCGAAGAGCTTCGTCAGCCCCACGGGGATGCCCGCAAAGAGTGCGGCCTCCTCATTCCCGCCCACAGCGTACACCTGCCGTCCCCAGGGTGTATGTGTAAGGAGTACCCACACCAGCCCCAGGCAGACGACAAGGATGACCGTGACCACAGCAAGATTGTCGCCAGCCATCCGGGCGCTGATGACGTCGAAGATGCGGGGTGTGTCGACATAGTGGTACGTGCCATCCGGGATTTGCACCGCGGTCGAGATCTTTTCGCCTCCCGAGATGAGTTTCGCCAGTCCACGGGCAAACACCATCATCGCCAGAGTCGCGATGAACGGCTGGACGCGAAAGCGGGCGATGACGCCGCCCGATGCAAGGCCGCACGCGGTCCCCAGGAGCAGCGTCCCGCCGATGGCGATACCATCCGGCGCTCCGTGATGAATCGAGAGCAGCGAAAACGCGACGGCACAAAGCCCGAGAATGCTCCCCACGGAAAGGTCTATGCCGCCCGCTATGATCACTACGGTCATGCCGCACGACAGGATGCCGTAGACCGACACCTGCCGGAGCATATCCCGGTGAGTTGCCCACTGGAAAAAAGTCCCGTCCGCGTTGAAGATTGCCCCAAGCACCATTACCAGGGCCAGGGAGAGGAAGGCGCGGGCGAGGGGGTGATCTCTAACGGATGCCACAGAAAGACACTTTCACGCCGAGCGCACGCATGGCCGCTGCCTTCGCAAACATTGCTCGCCGGGCCCCGGCTGCGTCGGGAGCGTACGCTACCTGGATATGATTCGACTGATGGCGGGCCATCATCTGGTCGCGGCTCACGCCCCGCAGCACCGCATGCATGATCGGCCATTCCGGATTTGTCTGCTTCCAGCGATCGCGTGTTTCTTCTTCCGGAAGTGCTACCGTTTCGCCGAGTCCGAGGTCGCAGTGCAACGCATTGTCTTTCACGAAGACGCGGCTCCAGACGATTGGTCCTGGTTTGCTGACCCCCTTGAGCGTCGCTCCGCCGAGCCGGAAAAACATCGGAGGTTGTCGTTCGCCGACGGCACCACGATACCCGTCAATGAGGTGGGCAGGCGGGACCGCTCCGGAGATCTCGAACACCCAGACGAACTTCTTGCGCCCGTTCACTTTGGCGGGGCGACCCCAGCGGACGTCGTGGAGCGTCGTTTCGGGTGAGAATCCCAGCTGGCGCCAGATGCGATAGGTGACAAGGGCGTCCAGGCCCGCGCATTCGTCCACTTCGTTGAAATGGGGAAGCGCCTCGCCCGCAAAGAGTTCTTTGCCCGACTGCTCATGGTACACCGGAGGACGTTCCACGTTATTCAACAGCCCTTCCACCAGGTCCGATGCGGGGACAAGGTCCTTCAGTCCTTGCTGATACTGGATGCCGATAGTGTCACAGCCGAACTCATCGGCAATGCGCAGGGCGGCAATGTACATCTTGCACTGCTGCAGCACCTGTGCTTCCGTCAGATCGGTTGCCTCATCGTGGCCGAACTCGAATCGCATGCCGCGCTGCATGATCCAATCGAAAACTCTCCGTGCCTCATCATCGCCGACGGTGCGCATGCGGGCATAGAGCGTGGACTGGCTCAGCCGCTCTTTGAACACGCCCGTCGCATGGAGCAGTTCGTCTGGGATAATGGCGTTGTACATGCCCATGCAACCCTCGTCGAAAATGCCCATGATCGCCTTGCGTTTCATCAATGCCGCGGCAACGGCGCTGCCTGTTTTCGCGGCTGCACCTGGCACGCGAACCTTCTGGTACGGCGTAACGTGCGAGGTGTCATGCCGTAGTGCGCCGGTCTTGAGCCAGCGGGCCAGCCCATTCATGAAGAACGGATCGGTAAAGTCTTCGCTCCAGAGCGTGCTGAACGCCACTCCCGCTTTGGTTAACGAGGCATTCAGGTTCAGCATCCCCACAAGGCCGGGCCAGGTCCCGCTCCAGTTGGCGACGGTCAGGATCGGGCCGCGATGGGTGATCAGACCTGCGAGGACATGGTGAGTATACTGCCAGACAGATTCTGCAACGATGAGCGGCGCGGTCGGCGGAATTGCGGCAAAGACTTCCATTCCGTACTTCTGGCTGTCAATGAAGCCATGCTTCTTCACAGGGTCGTACGGGTGTGCCCGGACTACGGTACCGCCGAGCTTCTTCACCGCCGAGGTGACTTGCGCCTCCATTGCTGCCTGCGCGGCCTCGCAATTCTGATTGGCGGCCGGCCGCAGATCGCCGCTGGCGACAAGATAGATGGATTTCATGATCACGTTCTCTGATTTTGTGGAATGATGAAAGTTCGTCAGTGACTCCGGTGAGATAAACCTTGCGGGTATCCGTCGAAAGTACAGAAAAACATCGGGAAACACAACTTGAAGTTGCTCATCATCCTCTCTACATTAAAGTCTCAGGAAGGAGCGATACGATGGAGCAAACCGGCATGAAACCGCTTCGCGTCATCAACAGCGTCGCGCCAATCAGGATCGCCGACAACGGAGGCTGGACCGACACCTGGTTTGCGGGCCACGGCAAAATCTTTAACATCGGGGTCTATCCCTATGCCGAGGTCCAGGTGGAAGTCTTCCGCCACGACGGCCGGCAGGACCGGGTGATGATTCAGGCGGAAAACTACGGCGACCGGTATGCGGTAGTGCCCGACACCGACCGCTGGAACAAGCATCCGCTTCTGGAAGCGGCGATCCACTACATGAAGGTTCCCCAAGAGGTGACCCTCCAGGTCACGATCTATTCCGAGGCTCCCGCGGGAGCGTCGACGGGGACATCCGCTGCCGTTTCGGTGGCGCTGATTGCAGCGCTGGATCGTCTCACGCCCGGCCGGATGACGCCGCACGAGATTGCCCAGGCGGCGCATCATGTCGAGATGCAAATGCTCGGACTGCAGTGCGGCATACAGGATCAGCTTTGCTCGGCGTACGGGGGCATCAACTACATCGAGATGAGGCAATTCCCATGGGCTATGGTATCGCAGATTCAGGTTTCCAACGCGATATGGTGGGAACTCGAGCGGCGATTGACGCTGGTCTTCCTTGGCCGATCGCATGATTCGTCGGAACTCCACAAGAAGGTCATCAAGGAACTGGAGGATGAAGGCCCGGATTCGGAGCGGCTCTCGGTGCTCCGGCAGACGGCGGAAAAATCACGCGATGCCGTCTATGAAGGAGATTTTGCTTCACTCGGGGGGGCCATGATTGAAAACACCGAAGCGCAATCACGCCTGCATCCCGAGCTTGTTAGTGCCGACGCCCGCCGGGTCATTGAAATCGCTCAGGCGCATGGCGCGCTCGGGTGGAAGGTGAACGGGGCAGGGGGGCTTGGCGGCTCGGTGACAATTCTCTCCGGCGACACATCGTTTGCCAAGCGGCACATGATAAAGCAGATCGAGCAGGAAAACCTCTTATTCAAAAACATTCCAATTTACCTCAGCCGCTACGGAGTGCGGACCTGGGAGTCGATCCGCCCACAATAACCGTAAGGCCGCTCACACACGCAATGGTGCAGACTCTCCTTGCTGTCTCCGCAATCGTTCCCTCGGTACTGCTCGTCTGGTATTTCCATGCCCGTGATGCGTATCCGGAACCCGCCCGAGTCATTTGGGCCACGTTCGGATTCGGTGTCCTTGCGGTGATTCCCGTCCTGGCTGTCGGCATTCCGATACATCTCGCCATTGCGACAATCGAGCATCCAGTGCTGGCGAGCGGGTTGGAGGCTTTCTTCGTGGCCGCCATCCCCGAGGAGTTCTTCAAACTCGTCGTGCTCCTGCTCTACTGTACGCGCAAACAAGCCTTCGATGAGCCGATGGATGGGGTCGTGTATGGTGTGGTCGCATCGCTGGGATTTGCCGCCCTTGAGAACATTCTCTACGTTGTCGACGGCGGGACGAGTGTGGCATTTTCCCGCGCCTTCACCGCTGTTCCCTTCCACGCGTTTCTCGGCGCAATCATGGGCTACTATGTCGGGCAGGCTTGGAAGAACCCCCGGCGCCGGACGACGCTCATCGTGCGTGGATTTCTCATCGCAACATTCCTGCACGGCATCTATGACCTTCCATTAATGACCTTGAACGCGCTGAACGGCGACCCGAACCTTCTGCTGGTGGCTGCCACACTCGTTGTGCTCATCTTCGCGTGGTACTGGGCGCTGCGGCTCAGCCGGGGTCTCCGACGGGAACAATTGGTGCACAAGATGACACAGTTGGCGCCGGGCACCGGCGATGCCACTCTGGCGCCTGCTGTCCGGTCGCGCGTCATACCTGTTATGCAGATCGCCGTGGGAGTTATCAGTGCAAGCCTGGGTGGCATGGTCGTATTCGGCCTGCTCCTGGCCTTCCTGATGGGTATCGTCGCCGTTGATGACACCGCCGACGTGGTGTTCGGCGGAGCGTTGATAGGAGTGGCGCCGCTGGCGGCCGGCGGACTGTTCTTCCGGTATGGCGTGCGGGGGTTGAACCGCAGAGAGATCTAGTACACACACTTCCTGGCTTCGTCCGCGAACGCCTCGAGCAGGTGGACATCCGCGTCAAAGAAGTGATCCGAGGGGCAAAGGATGTAGCCGCCTCCGGACCCTGCCTCGCGGAAGCAGCGTCGGACTTCATCGCGTGTCTCGGCGGGCATACACTTCGTGAAGTAATGGAACTGATCGAACCCTCCGATCATACAGACGCGGTCTCCGATCCTGCGCTTGGCCTCGCCAAGCTGTATGTCGCCCCCCATGGCGGCAGGTGTGAATGTTTCCATCGCATCGGGTCTCATACCCGCGATCTTCTCGAGGAACGGCATCATCCCACCGCACGTATGGTAGACGATCTTCTGTCCGACCGCATGTGCACGGTCGATCAGCTGAGAGTCGTACGGTGCAACGAACGCGTCGAACACCCTCGGTGAGATCACCGTGGATGACGCGTCCCCGCCCCCCAGCTCAAGGACGTCGAATTGTGCCCCCCGCAACGACTCCACGAAACTCATCTTCCGCGCGAGAAGCACGCTGAGAAATGCGTGCACCCACTCGGGATCGTCGTAGGTGGCCAGTATCAGGTTCTCGATGCCGAAAAGGACAGAGGCGTCCTGCCAGCAGCCCGGCTGACCGTACAGGTCAAAACAGACCACTGTGCCTCTGATCATCGCCCGTTCGCCTGTGGCTCCGGAGATGACATTCACCGCTGCGACGTCACACTGCGGCATAGGTGCGTGCGCCGCGATGACGTCAATATCCGCCGGGTCTTTCACCAACCGTTCGCTGACCCAAGTGGTGTGCTCGTTGCTTTGCAGTACGGTGGTCAGGTCCTTCGTGGGCGTATGAATGGTGTACCGCACGGTTGTGTACTGGGGATCAGGAACAGCCGCAAAAGTGATGCGCCATTGATCCGAGACGATTCTGCGGGGTTCAAGAATCCCGGGGACATGGGAGGATTCGAAGTAGGCGCCATGGGCCGTGTCTGGCGCGTGCTCCGCGACCCATATGATCGGATCGATACCAAAGCGGTTGAAAAACGTCTCGTTGTCCATCCCTCCCATCACGCGGTTGAGGAACGAGGACATGAGATGATGTGTTGTCACGGGCAACCGATCGGTCGCCCGCCGTTCGAGCGCGGCCCGGAAACGTTCTCTGACTGTCATTGATCGATGACCGGTATCCTGCTGATGAGTGGATCAGTGAAAATATCCGACGCGTCGTCGCTCGAAGATGAAAACTCCGATACGACGGCGCCTCCGGGGCCTGCCTGAAACCAGTGAAGGGTGTTTGGCGGCAGCGTATACTGGTCCCCCGGTTTCAGAATAATCTCGTTAAACACCGTAAAGTGCTCTTTGCGCGCTTTCGGCACTCTGGCTTTTGGCCTGCGCACAGCTGTGCCTTCGACGTACAGATACACGATGCCCCAACGGCACCTGAATGTCTCCTGTTTTCCCGGGCCTTGTTCGCCCCGGGCCGGGTGGCGGTGTTCGGGGCATGTCTGGCGTGGCAGGAGCACGATCTCCTTTGCACAATACCGGTCGTTGTTCTCGTAGACGACGAGCTGCAGCCCGCATGTTTCGATCATTCCCAAACCCATATCGGAGACCTCGATGTTTCGCGCCTCTTTCGGCGAAACGGCGATGTGCGCCTTCTTGAGATATTGAAGGGTCTTCTTCTGCAGTGTGCGGACTTCAGATGCTTTCATGTTTCCTCCGTACTGAGTCCCTGATTCCCGGACGGGGATTGGGGACGTAGGCCCGACATCAAACGCAAGAGCCTCTCCTGAGATGCTTCGCCGCGCTGCAACTCGCCCACAATACGACCTTCACGCATCACGAGGATGCGCGTGGAAAGTGCAAGAATTTCCGGAAGTTCCGACGAAACGAGCAGGATACCCTTTCCTGATCCCGCCAGGTTGTCGATGAGCACGTGGATTGCCGCCTTGGCCCCCACGTCTACTCCGCGCGTGGGTTCATCCAGCAGCAGTATGCGCGATGACCGCGCGAGCCATTTTGCGAGAACGATTTTCTGCTGGTTCCCCCCGCTCAGGCTGCCTGCTTCACTTTCGAATGATGCGGTCTTGATGCCGAGCTCGCCGAAGTGTTTTGCGAGAAGCGAGTTCTCCAGCCGCCGGCGAAGGAACCCTGCTTTCGTAAGGATCTCCAGGAGGGTGAACGAAAAATTGAAGCGGCAGCTGAGCATCAGCGCGAGACCGAACCGCTTCCGGTCCTCCGGAACGAACCCGAGACCTGACTTCATTCGCGTCTGCACGGACGCGCTGGAGATATCCTTGCCGTCCAGTGTGATCCTCCCGCGTGCCCGCGGGTCAAGCCCGAACAGCGCAGCGGCGATTTCGCTTCTCCCGGCGCCCACGAGTCCGGCAATTCCGACGATTTCCCCCGCGCGGATGGTCAACGCAACGTCCTCGAACTTGCCCGGTGAGCTGAAATGCTCCACGCGTAACAGATCGGGCCCGACACGGTTCTTGAGATGCGCAGGAAAGTACTCCTTGAGTTGACGGCCGATCATCATCCCGACGACGGCATCCTGGGTGGCCTCAGATCGGGCGAGTGTCCCGATCATGCGCCCGTCCCGCAGCACACTGATTCTGTCGCACAGGGCCACCACTTCCGCCATACGATGAGAGACGTAAATAATCGTCACTCCGCGATCACGCAATGAACCGATGAGCGTAAACAACCGCCCGGCATCGGTTTCCGAGAGCGCACTGGTGGGCTCATCGAAGATCAACATCCGGGCACCCGATCCGACCGCAGCGGCAATCTGGACAAGTTGATGTTGTGCGACGGAAAGATGTCGCATGGTCATACGAACGTCGATCGACGCCCCGATATCCCCGAGAAGTCGGGCGGCGGTCGCCCTCATGGCGGCACGGTCCACAAAAAAAGTGCGGCGACGCGGGTACTGTCCGAGAACAAGATTCTCTGCCACGCTGAGATCCGGGCAGCACGCCGGTTCCTGGTGAACCATGCCAATGCCCGCCTTGCGGGCGTCGCGCGGCGAGGCAAAGTGCACAACGCGCCCCGCCATTCGCACTGTTCCCCCGTCGGGAACATGGATGCCCGCCAGTATCTTTCCGAGCGTCGATTTCCCCGCGCCGTTTTCGCCCATAAGGGCGTGGACCTCCCCATGCGCCAAAGCGAGCGTTACTCCGTCCAGGGCACGAGTGCCGCCGAACGACTTCGAGACTGCTTCAATTTCGAGGAATGGATCCACACTGCTATCTGGAAAATTTCGAAACAATGTAGGAAGAAGGGGAGAGAACTGCAAAGGCTTGCATCGCTCTCGTAGTTTTTGTAGCATACTATATTATGACCGCACTCCCGGATCATCCCCACCGGAGATTCAATCCACTGACAGGCGAATGGGTTCTTGTATCGCCGCAGCGCACGCAACGCCCGTGGCAGGGGAAGGTGGAATCCCTTGCCGTCGAGGTCCGCCCGGCATACGATCCACACTGCTATCTCTGTCCCGGCAACGTGCGCTCAGGCGGTGTGCAAAACCCCCGCTACGAACAGACGTTCGTGTTCACCAATGATTTCAGCGCGATGACACCGCTGAAGACGCACCTGACGATTGAAGACGGCGATCTTCTCCGCGCCGAAAGCGAATCCGGCGTGTGCCGGGTAGTCTGCTTTTCACCCCGGCACGACCTGACACTTTCCGAGATGGCAACGCACGAGATTACCCGCGTCGTCGACGCCTGGACGGATGAATACCGCGCACTCGCCGACCGTGAAGCGATCGCCTATGTGCAGATATTTGAAAACAAAGGCGAGATCATGGGATGCAGCAATTCGCATCCCCACGGACAGATCTGGGCGCAGTGCACGATTCCCGTGATCCCGGCCACGGAACAGGCCCGGCAGCAGGAATACCGCAACGGTCACGCCTCATGTCTCCTGTGCGACTACGCTGCCCTCGAGCGCAGGCGGGCGGAACGTCTGGTGTGCAGCAACGAGTACTTCGTAGCACTGGTCCCGTTCTGGGCTGTCTGGCCGTTCGAGACCCTCCTCCTACCGCTCCGGCACGGGTCGTCGCTGCTTGACTTTTCGGGCGAGGAACGTGCAGCCCTGGCGGACCTTCTCCGGCGTCTCTCCCGTCGCTATGACAATCTCTTCGACACCTCCTTCCCCTATTCAATGGGAATACACCAATCGCCGACGGATACGTTGCAGCACCCAGAATGGCACCTTCATTTCCACTTCTATCCGCCGCTCCTACGCTCGGCGACTGTTAGGAAATTCATGGTCGGTTATGAAATGCTTGCGAATCCGCAGCGTGACGTATCCCCTGAACTCGGTGCAGCCCGGCTTCGGGAATCCTCTGAACTCCCTCCTCCATCGGCCGGTTGACACCATGTCCGTGCGGAGACTTCCATGCTAGCCATCCTCTCGCGGTACTTCTCACCGTGTTCGTCATTGATGTCGTTATTGTTTTTTGTGTTCTATCCATACACGTGAGGTTCCAATGAAATTTCGCAGGATCATCTGTGGTGGCGGAGTGACACTCGCTCTGCTGTGTGCGGTTGCTGCGATCGCGCAGCCGAAGCAGATTGTGTTGACGAATCCGGGTTTTGAACTCTCCGATCAGTCCGGAAAAGCCACAGCGTGGTCCGTCCGCGGGATCACGGATGGTGTGACGGCTGCCGTGGATCGCTCGGTGAGTCATTCCGGGAGTGCCAGTCTGATGTGCCACGCGCCTGCACCCGGCTCCTGTACTGTCGCGTCCGCGCCCGTCACCCTCGTCGTGGGCCGCCTGTACCGGCTCACCGTATGGATCAAGACGGACGGAGCCACCGCAGATCCGACATCCCGGTATCCTACGGCGGTGTCGGCTACAGCCGCGATGGCTTCATTTCCATTTGAGACTCATGCAACGGTTGTCGGTGGTACACATGACTGGACCAGGAGCGAGATTGTGTTCTTTGCGACACGGGCGGCGGATTCCATCCGGCTGCATCTGGGCCTGAACGGCCGCGCTACCGGGAAAGCCTGGTTTGACGACGTGGAGGTCGAAGAGGTGGACGATATCGCCGCTTATGTTCCTCTGGAGACCGTGAAGTGGTTCGGACCCGCGTTCCGGTACACCGACAAGGGCTGGACTTTCCTCCATATCGAAGGCGAACCATACCAGCGGGGTTACCAGTATGGCTCGCTGCTCTCGCGTGAGATCGCGACGTTCATCGAAAAGCTCGCGATACGCCAGAACAGCGACAACCCGCGTACCGGCTGGGCCGAACTGCGCACGCTGACCGACGCCTTGCTGCTCCGCAAATTTGACAAGGAATATCTGGAAGAGATGAAGGGGATCGCAGATGGTGCAGCGAACGCCGGCGGCATGTCCGGCGGACGCCCGATCGATCTCCTCGATATCGTCACCGTGAATTCGTCTGTGGATCTCGGCCAGCTGGGAAGTGCACTGAACGAAACCTCCCATCCCCTCAGCGGCCGCAGTTTCAACAAGGAGCAGGAGGAAGCGCAGGCCGCCGAGCGGTTGCACAAGTGTTCGTCATTTCTCGCAAACGGACCCGCAACCACAGACGGCGGAATCGTCTTCGCACAGCTGTTCATGTGGGGAGGATATACGGGCGTGCACTGGGATGTCATCTGTGACGTTCAGCCTTCGCGCGGACGCCGGCTGGTCTATGAAACCTTTCCGGGCGGCATTCACTCGGGTGCGGATTTCTATCTCAACGATGCCGGCATCATGATCGGCGAAACGACCACGATGCAAACACCGTTCGACATCAACGGTGAACCGCAGTCCTCCCGCATCCGGCGCGCAGCCCAATACGGCACCAGCATTGACCAGGTGGTGAAAATCCTGACCGAGAATAACAACGGGCTGTATACGAACGATTGGCTCATTGGTGATGCACGCACGAACGAGATTGCCATCCTCCTTCTCGGCACGAAGAAGTGGAAACTCTGGCGCAGTTCCAGCGGTGAATTTCCCGGGGATACAAAGGGGTTCTATTGGAGCGTGAATAATGCCAAGGACCCGGAAGTCCGGAAGGAATTCGTGCCCGACCCTTCGAATGCGCCGTTTGATGTCGTGTACTCCAACGTGAACCGTGACCTTGCATTCACCCGGTACTATCAGCATGAGAAGGGAAAGATCGATGCCACCAGCGCTGTGGGTCTCATTGCCTCGTCACCGGTGAACCGCCCGCATGCCTGTGACGGGAAGGTGACGACTTCTGAAATGGCCGCGCAGATGATGTTCTTTGCTCACTACGGCAAAGTCACCCTGCGCGAAAAAATGCCGGAGAAGGGATCCAGGCTCATGCCCGATCTTCCCAATGTGATTCCGCATCTCTCCCTGGGCTATTCCGTGATCAACCCGGTGTTCATCGTGGAGAAGATGAAAGCTGCACGGCGCACCCCGCCGCCAGACCGGAAACCCGGCGTCGATCTGGCCGACGTGAAGGATTTTTACTCCTTCGACAAGACACGCCTCTGGATCAACACCATCTATCCGGCAACAGAAGGGGACAACTGGTTCGTGAGCGGAACGGCGGCCTATTGGCAGATGCTCCATGGCATGACTGCCGATCCTTCCTCGACGATGCCCATGCTGCGTGACGGCCTCGCCGATATGAATTGCCGTCTGCTGTATACTGTGGCGCATGAGGGGGCAATGGTGCCGCTGAAGGCGCAACGGTTGTACGACCGGTACAACAACTACGTCATACCGCGCATCCGCGGCACCTATGCCCTGCATCAGCTCCGGCTTGCGCTGGGCAACACGGCCTTTGCCGGAGTCATGAATGCGGTGCATACGCGCTTCCGCGAGAAACCCATGACGACAAAGCAGTTCATTGCGGTTGCGGAGGAGGTCAGCGGAAAACCCGTGGCGGCCATCGTCATGCCCTGGCTTGAGCGGGATGATCTGCCCGAGGTGAGCGTCACCGCGACCATGACCGGTGCCGGGCTTTCCCTGCGCGTTCAACAGTCCGGGACGCCCTATCCCTTCTCGGCGACGGTGGAGATCGTGACGGAGAAGGGCTCCCTGTGGAAATTGGTGAATGTGAAGACAGCGGACGAGAACATCGTCGTGCAGGTTCCCGACACGCCGCGCACCGTGATATTCAATGCGGGGAATGACATACCGGTGCGTAGGAAGGAATATGCCACATTCTCAAACTACTTCGATGATTTCACGAACACGACAATTGTCTACGGGACTGCGAGGCAGATCGAAGCAAATCACACAGCGGCGCTGAAATTCCAGACAGTCCTTGCCGATCAGTTCACAGAGATCTTCGCGCCATTGCGGCAGGATGCGGAGATGGACCGGAAGGAGGTGGCAAAGGGAGATCTGATTGTCCTGGGGGGGGCGGCCGACAATGCCCTTGCTTCGCAGTTTGCGGAGAGGGTGGGGTTGACATTGGGCAAGAACACATTCCGCTGGCGGGGGAAGCTCTATGCCGAACCGGATGACGGAATGTTCGTGGCGTGTGCGAATCCGGACAGTCCCGGCCGGAATATCTACCTGTTCGTCAGCAACAGCGCGCTTCAGCAGTACCAGATGACGAAACGGTATCAGCCACTCCCTTCCTGGGCGCTGTTCAAGGGGGAGCAAGTGGTGGAGCGGGGGTACCTCGGGGTGCCGGAGATGACGGCGGTTGTCAAGTAGCAGGGGTCGTGCGGCAGGAGAGGCAAGGATCTGACCCCGGCTTGTCCCGGCCGGTCTGGCTGCGAAGCTCCGGCTGCAAAGCCCCGGCCGTTTCCATTCTATCGAAGCAGCATGAGCCGCTTCGTGACAGACTGTCCGCCTGATTCCAACCGACAGAAATAGACGCCGCTCGTCAGGCCGGCACCCTCGAACTGCACCTGGTAGTTTCCCGCCGCTTTGATTTCGTTCACGAGCACTCTCACCTCGCGCCCGAGCAGATCGTACACCGCGAGCTTCACCCACCTGGACCCCAGACCCGAGCCTCCAGACCCTAGACCCCAGACCCTAAATCCTATACTCGTGCTCGGATTGAACGGGTTGGGGAATGCGGCCATGCTGAGTGCCTGCACTCCGGCAAGGTCGTTTTCCACACTCAAGAGACGGACCTCCGAGATCGCATAGCCTATCAGCCAGCCGCCGGGGCCTTGAGCGGAATACCAGAGTCTGTAGTGGTCTCCGTCGAAGATGACAGTATGGTCGCCGAGTGTGTTGCAATCCCACGAATAATAGTCTCCCGTGACCAGGACTGGAGACGGCGACATGCGCGTCCACGTGATGCCGTCAAGAGAGGTTGCATAGCCGATACTCTGGATTGAGCTAGAGTTGACGCCCACATAGAACATATGGAACTTATCCCCATGAAACAGAACGCGTGGAGTTGAGACGTGGGAAGCTTCCCACTTCTGGCTGGTATTGGGCATCAGGACCGGATTGGCAGCGTGGCGTGTCCAGTCGATCCCGTTCACGGAAGTCGCATAGCCGATGTAGATGGAACTCTGGGTTCCAATTCCGGCATACCACATCCGGTAATCCTCGGGGCCCATCCAGAGAACCGAGGGGGTGCCTATGCTCTTGTTATCCCAACTCTGGCCGCCGGTTGGCAAGATGATGGGATTAGCGGTGTCCCGCTGCCATGTGAGACCATCCTGTGAGGCTGCCGTGCAGATGACGCCGAGGCCGGAAGTCACTGCCTGGTAATACATCCGATAGCCGGAATCTGTCTTTACGACGCAGGAAGCGCGCAGCCAACTCCCTTCATATAGTGACCCCGGCACGATATTCAGCACCGGTGTGACTGAATGTTTGTACCAGACGACACCGTTGTTGGATTCTGCGCAGCCGATGGTATACACCTGCAGGCTGTTGTTGAACCCTGTGTACCACATGCGGAAGAGGGAATCCTCCTTCACGACGGCGGGGGTGATCGCATACCAGTAATCGAACGCCGCCGGATTGTCGGTCCGAGTCAAAACCGGGTTCGCCGTAGATTTGAACCAGTAGAATTGGGCGTGCAGGGGGGAAGGCAAAGTGCACATGAGGCAAAGGAGGCAGAGTCTGAGTTTCATATAGATCCCCTCAAGGTGTGGGGGCAACTTAGCCACTCACACTGAAAGAATCAAGAGATCGAGGCGCCGGGCCCCTTTGGCTATTGAGGTCTGATCTCAAGTCTAGCCTCAAGTCGGACCTGAAGACCACTCTCTCCGCGCCAGATGAGACGAAGGGTGTCGCGGGGTCTGACCCCTCTTTCAGCGCCTCAAGTCTGACCCTGGCTCCTTCTTGAAATCAGACGAAGCACCACGAACAACGGGTAGCCCCCCAGGAGGAAGAGGAGTCCTACCCAGAGGGAGCCAGGCTGTGAGAGGATGACGTTTACAGTGATCAGGAGCAGCACGAGGATGAAGATGCCGGGAAGGAGGGGGAACAGCGGAGCGCTGTAGGTGTTCTCCGACTGACCGACGTTGTGGGCACGGAGGACGAAGACAGTCGAGGCCACGACGGCAATGTTGATGGAATCAAAAAGCATGACGTAGTTCATCAGGCGCTCGAACGTGCCCAGAAGGAAAATCGACAGAACGATGATGCCGCCGAAGTAGAGAAGCGTGAACCCCTGTGATTGGGTGTCGGGATTGACCTGCATGAAGCACTTCTCGGGAGGCATTCACCTTTCAGCCTTATCATGCATCAACACACAGAAGGCAGGAGAGCAAAACCCAACAATTCCAATACTGTCCGGAGGTACGTCATGAGAATAGCCGCGAGTCTGCTGCTTCCGCTTCTACTGACCGTCCAATCCATGGGATTTACATTCCCTCCGCGGGAGAAAATCCGTTTCGAAGGACACGTGAGCTGCCCCGCCGTCTCCACTGCGGGCGGACGCGTGTTTCTGCGGCTTTCCATTGCCACCCGGGATCACCACCGACCTGAACGGCGGCCCGTGAATCTCTGTGTCGTGCTGGACAGGAGTGGCTCGATGTCGGAGGAGTCAAAAATGAACTATGCCAGGGCCGCACTGGTTGCCCTGATCGATCAGCTGAAGCGGGACGACATCTTCTCGCTGGTCATCTACGATGATGTGGTCGAGGTGGTCAGAGCCGCTGCACGCGTGGGATCAGAGAAAGAACGCATCCGGAATCTCGTTGAAGACATCAACCCCCGTGGATGGACCAACCTCGGTGGCGGCATGATTGAGGGATTCCGGCAGGTTGAGAAGAACAGCTGCAAAGAATACGTAAACCGTGTCATTCTGCTGTCCGACGGCCTGGCCAATCAGGGAATCACTGATCCGTACCGTCTGCAGAACATTGCGCGAAAACAAAGGAACCATTCCATTTCGCTCTCCACAATCGGCGTCGGGCTGGACTACAACGAGAACTTGATGGTCGGCCTCTCGGAGCATGGAGGCGGCAACTACTACTTTCTGGAGAGTTCGCGCAACCTCGCCACGGTCCTGAGGAAGGAATTCGACCGGCTTTCGGATGTCATGGCGCAGAATGTCGTGATCGAGCTTGATCTGGGCCGCGGTGTCACCTTGCTCGATGCCATCGGATACAACCATCATGCTGACGGGCGGAGCGCGCAGATAGCAGTCGGTGATCTCTACGGAGAAGACACGCGCGAGATCATCCTCGAATTGGAAGTTCCCCCGGGTGCCGGGTCCCTGACGATTGCGAAGGGGAGACTCGTTGCAGCTGCATCATCGGAAGGTGGTGATCTCGGATCCTTCGCCAGCGGCATCAAGTATGAAGCTGATGCAGCAGCAGTCGACCGGCAACGGGACCTGGAGGAGCAGGCCAAGGCGGACGTGGCGGTATCGACCCGCAACGTATTGAAGGCGATGGAAATGCTTGACAAGGGGGACAAAGAGGAAGCCTCGCGTACACTGGCTGGCGCGAATGAGATGCTCCTGGCCTCGCCGGCCGCAGCCGCCTCGGGAGTTGCCGGAAGCGCCATCCGGGATCAGGTGGCCCGGATCAAGGGGTATGATGAGACACTGCGGAGCGACGACAAGGATGGCCGCCGGGCGAAGAAGTCGATACAGTACGAGAACTACCAGCAGCAGAAGCAGAAGTGAGCGGGAGAGCCCAACGACAGGGGTCAGACACCGCGTCCCGCGGGGGCTGACCCCTGCTTCACGTTTACAGGTTGAGCAGTCCGCAAAACATGATCACGACCCCCCCGGTCTTGATCGACTTGAACAAGAGAACGGAGATCTGGTCAGGCTGCTGCTCCGCGGGCGGAATCCATTCTCTGCCACACCAACCGATTCACCTCTCTCGCCGACATGCCGGAAAAAGTGGAATAGGGGATTGTCGGGAGAACCTGCAGACGCATACCGGGACTTTTCTGCACGAGGAGCCCACCTTTGGCAAGCGCCTTGGCAGTTCCCTCGATGATGATGGGCAGAATCGGGCTCTGCGTCCGAAGCGCCAGCTCAAATGCCCCATCCTTGAAGGGCCGCATCGTACCATCCGGTGACCGCGTGCCTTCGGGGAACATCATGAGTGAATTCCCGGCTTTCAGCGCTTCCTCACAAGCCCTCATCATTTGGAGATTCCCCTTCATCGTCCCACGGACAATGGGGATATACCGGTTCAAGCTCATGTTCCATCCTATCAGGGGCGCGCGGAAGTTCTCCACCTTGGAAACCCACTTGTAATGAAGCCGGAGACGGAAGAGCAAGAGGATATCGACGAACGATTGATGGTTGGCAACGATGACGTGAGGGCGATCACCGGGGAGATTTTCCTCCCCGGTGATACACACCTTCCATATGGGCGTGCACCACGTGTACAGTGACCCCCATATCGATGTGAACCGGTGGAGGAGCCTCAGACGGCTGTCGCACGCCGAGGTTGCCAGCCTGATCAACAGTGCCACCGGGTACAGCAGGAGAGAGCTGAGGGCCATGAATGTCCAGAAGTACAGCGAAACCAAGACCCGTATGACCATCAGCTATTTTTTCCTGATAAATAACCCGAGAATCGCGGAGACAACGATGCCCGTGACCACAGTGCCGATAAATCCGAACAAGGCTTGGAGGAACGGCGTCTGGGTGGCACCCTCCGCTTCGAGCATGCGCTGCATATCCGATTCCGGCGTGCCGGCGTCTCTGAGCATCTGTTCGTGGACCGACTGGAGTTCCGTGAAGTATTGAGGGTAGACCACAGAAGTGAAAAGGAGCGAGCCGAAGAAGATAATGACGCCTCCGATGATCGAGATCGTGAGTCCGCTCATCACCTGTTTTCCGTAGGTATTGCCTGCCGCAGCGGTCTTGCGCAATGCCCAGACCAGGACGCCGATTTGGATCAGGATGACGACCCAGAAGGCATTGAGCATTACCGCGTCTTTGTACCAGCCGGTGAGCCCCATGATGAAGGTCCAGACGACAACCAGGATCCCGAGCCATATGCCACCCCGGGTTACGGTACTCATGGCACACCTCCTCAAGATATGTGGATTATTCAGGCTTCATGACCTTCGCCAGGAGCCCGCGCTGCCATTCGGTCCAACGATGTTTGTCGACCACTGCGGTGAAGAGTTCCCTGTGCGCTGACTGTTGAAGAAAATACCCTGTGACCTCTGCCGCAGGACCGCGGAGCCGGTTATTGGGATGGATCAACGCATCACAGATGCTTAGAACACATGCCGAGTCAAGATAGTTCAGTGAACGGAGAGCCTCGAAAGCATTCAC
>DAINBR010000014.1:0-2874 GCA_036732865.1 Bacteroidota bacterium
GAGCGGGTTTCCCTTTCTCTGAACGACGACGTCATTGACGTCTCTGATGAAGGGGCGCCCGACAGGCTCCACGGCATCGTTCTCAAACCAGAATGCGGGGCCCGCACCGGTCATGATCACTGTCCGGTCCGGGACCGTAATGGACGCAAGACGGCTCCTCCATTCATTCAGCTCCTGCCGTTTCTGCAATTCCTCAAGCACTATGCCCTTGTGAACGTTGAATCCGGGAGTCCCTTTTGCACCGCCGTGCATGACGACATCCGGGTTCAGGAAGGCGAACGATGTGAGGAGGAGCGCGAAGAGCGAGATCGCGCGGGGTGTGGCCAGACGGTCCAGGATCAGCAAGAGAAAGGGGAAAGCGGAGAGAAGATAGGACTTTTCGAGCGGAAAGAAGGCGAAGGCGAGCGTAAGAACGCTCACTGCGACCAACGACGAGAGGAAGAGCGGATCGCGCGTTACCCAGGCGGACGTCCATGCGGCGGGCTTCGCGATAATCCAGACCGCGCCGATAAAGGCCAGAGGTCCGACGGCATAGACGGCACGATACGCACAGGTGAGCAGCCTTTCGGCCAGACTCATTGAGTTCACATCGAACTGACGGGATACCTGGACAAGCCAGCCGGGAATTCCGTATGTGAGAAAGACCGGCAGAAAAACAATCAGAGTCGTGAGAACGCATCCCCCAAGGAACTTGACCCCTGCGTTCCTCCTCTCATTCGTGGTGGGAAGTGCGGAGGGTGATGTCCTTCCGTGCCTGGAGATTTCAGCAAGCAACAGAGAAGCCAGCGGGATGAGGAGCACGCCATTCGACGGTCGAAATCCAAGGGCAAGTCCGGCCCAGACTCCAGCGCTGAGGGGTTTCATCTTCAGGCCGGCGTGCATCGCCAGAAGAATCATGAGCATCGACCAGACGTAGTCCATCGTCGTGGCGGAGTTCAACCAGAACAACGGGGCGAACGCGAAGGCGCAAGTGAGTGTGGCCGGTCGTTTGGTGCGGCCCTGCACGAGTGCGTGCCACACGATCACCGCAATGAGCGATGCAGCGAGTGTTGCTGCGTTCGACAGCGCTGATCCGCCGATACCAACGAGTGGAGCCGAGAGGATCTCATGCGCGGGATATCCGGGGGGTCTGGACATTTCGTAGACGCCTGAGGTCCAGAGTGCGTGTCCGACATGCGCGACCCGCCACGCATCGCCGTCGGCGCCATACCCCGTGGACAGAAACGGAAGCCGGGTGATGACGATTGCGAGAGCGAGCAAAGGGGGAAGGGTTCTTTGGGAATTGGCCACGTCATAATACTAATGCTAATTTTCCCCTGGCGCAAGGCCGCGAGGCCGGTTCTCTGACAATTTTGAGGAGTATTGCCCAGGGGAAGGATGTGTTGACTTTGTCAGATTTCCCACGTAAGTTGAAACACGTTCTTTACTTCTTATCGGCAGGAGCCAAGGGAATTCCGTATATGCGGAAGCTGCCCCGCAACTGTATGTGACAATCGACGCGCTCGCCACTGACCTAGGTCGGGAAGGCCGCGTGTGTACCCCCGTCACAAGCCAGGAAACCTGCTCAAGCCGAGTCCACAGAAGCCTTCGCGGGAAGGTGACGGACGGGAGCAACGAACACCCTCCTCGTGGGTGCTCTCCTCTGACCCCGTCAACCCCGCGGTTGGCCGGGGTCTTTTCATGGTACGCCACAAGGTCATCCGCTTCACTGTTTGCCTCGTTGCTGTAGTCGTGATTCGCACTGCGCATCCAGGTGCGCTTTCGCAGGTGGTGAAAGAACACGCGAAGCCGGATACGGCAGCACACCATTCTCTGCTATCATACTCCCTCGACGAAGTTGTTGTCACATCATCCCGGATTCCTTCGACCGCAGGACGATCGCCTGCTCCCATTTCGCTCATCTCACGGATTGATATAGAGCGTTCCGGCGCAACTTCTCTTGGAGACATCCTGGTCTCCGGCCCGGGCCTCTTCGTCAAAGACTATGGTCCCGCCTCGGGGCTGAAAACACTCTCGCAACGCGGATTGGGAACCGAACACACGCTCATCCTTATGAACGGGATGCCTGTGTACAGTATGCAGAACGGGTCGATTGACTTCGGTGCTTTTCCCTCCGAAGAAATCGATCGGGTTGAGCTAGTACGGGGCGGTCAATCCGCTTCATTTGGAGCAAATGCTGTTGCCGGCGTGGTCAACGTGGTGACCCGTTCGATGAGAAACGAGAACGTAGTGGCTCGCCTCAGCACCGGAGCGTTTGGCGAACGTGATGTTTCTGTCAGTGTCGGAAACGACAACGAAAAGCTTCGGTGGCGGATGAGCAGCGGGCTCCAGAAATTTGAGGGTGGGTATCCCTTTCAATTCACCAACGGCCCGGTTTCCTACGATCTTGTGCGGACAAACGCTCAGCGCGACGCATGGCGTTGTTCGGGGGACCTCGAGGCAGCACTGAGCCCGACGGTTCGCCTGCATACTACCGCGCTCTACCTTGAAAGTGAGCGTGGGGTTCCCGGGATCGTCTCAAGCCCCTTCAGCTCTTCGCGGGCCACACAGCGGGATCAGCAGGGGATCGTACAACTTGGACTCCTGCGGATGCTGTCGCTCCGTTCGTGGTGGGAAGCAAAGGTACAGGGCGTCTATTCCTATCAGCGATATGCGGACCCCGATATCGTGGTCGGAGGAATTCCGATCATTAATAACTTTCGGAACACAGAAGGCCGGGTGGCTCTACAATTCCATGCTGACGCATCCGGGCTTGGACGCTACACGATCGGAGGGGATGCTGTTCATGCAACCGGAGAAGGAAATGCTGTTTCAGGTTCTCCACTGCGTGAGCAGTGGGGGATGTTCATCGCGGGAGAGCGTAGTCTGGGCCTG
>DAINBR010000014.1:2884-19010 GCA_036732865.1 Bacteroidota bacterium
CGGACAGCTCCGTGGTAGTGAGCTTTCATCCTGTCCTTCGCTACGATAGGGTGCAGGAAATCGGCGACGCCTTTTCGCCTCAGCTCGGTCTTCAAGTGCTCTTGCTTCCTATGAGTAATGGTGGTGAACAAAAGCATCTACTGCGCCTTCACGGAACGGTCGGCCGCAATTTCAGAACTCCGACATTCAATGAGCTCTTCTACGCCGGGGGGGGAGGGAGAGGAAACCCTCATCTCCGCCCCGAACGGTCTACAGCATTTGATCTCGGTACCGGTATCACGGTATCCGGACTGGGTCAGCATGAGTTTGATCTGACGTGGTTCGGTGTGGAGATGCAAGATCGCATCGTATGGACATCGGCCGGCGCAGGATCGACCACACCCAAAAACCTTCGGAATGTAGTGGTGAAGGGGATAGAATGTACCTACGCCTGGCGATGGACGTTAACAGGCACCACAGTCTCGGTTTCTTATTCGCGCTCCAAAAGCGAAAAGACCTCCTCTGACTTTCCCGGTGATCCCAATCTTCACACGATTGTGCCGTACAGCCCGCAAGAACTACTCTCCTGGTCGGTCGGATGGGGCGACAATCTCGCTCTCGGTCCGCTAAGGGAATGTGCTGTTTCTCTGGGTTGCTCCCGCGTTGGATTCAGATACACAACAGAAGACAACGCCTCATATCTGCCATCCCACACCGTGTTCAACGCGACCACCACCGTGGGATTGCGTGTCTTCGGTACAGCAGCGTCGATGCAAGTGGACATACGGAACTTGCTGAATGAATCTTATGTGGTGATGTTAGGCTACCCGATGCCGCTGCGCTCGTACAGATTCTCTCTCACCCTCTCGTACTGAATGAACGAAGGAAGAGCATCATGAAGGGAACACTTGGGTTGCTGCTCTGGCTCGTGTGGTCGATTGGCGGATGTGTCAAGAATCCCGCGGAGCCTGAGCCCGTCATTCCGGCGATTCCTGCCGCATCCGGCGTGTATGTGCTGAATGAGGGAAACTACGGCGATGTCGCGGGAGCCAGGTTGTCTCTGTACCTTCCGGAATCTGATACCGTGTACCACAGTCTCTTCGAGGATGCGAATGGGGGAGCGCACCTTGGCAGCACCGGCGATGATTTCGCCCTTTTCCGTGGCAAGCTCTACGTATTGATGAGCGGATCCGAACGATTGGTCATCCTCTCTGCAACCGACCATCATCTCCTGCAGGATACGTATTTTCCAGGATCAACACCTCACACGATGCTCATCGATTCTCTGAGGAACACCATCTATATCACACGGTTATACAAGAATAGCGTGCTGTTCGTGAATCTTCTGACCCTGCAGGTGATGGACTCGATCTCCGTCGGCCACAATCCGCAGGACCTGGCCCTTGCAAACGGGAAACTTTACGTCTGCAACTCCGGTTACGGTGAAGATAACAGCGTGACCGTTGTCAATCCCGATACTCGATCGGTGGTGTCCATCGTGCGTGTCGGTGCGGGACCCTCAGGCATAGTGACAGGATCTGACGGGAAGCTCTGGGTTGCATGTACGGGGAACGCTTTTGGCGCGCCGATGATACCGGGTAGGGTCTACCGGATCGATTCCGGGACAGATACCGTTCTGGATTCGGTAGCATTTGCAGATCCGCTTAGCGGAACGATTGCCGCGAGTAGTGAAGGGCACCTGTACGTTGTCGGTTCGTCCGCCAGCTTTTTCGGCGGCCCCATCCATCGCATAGCGGTAGCATCTCTGGGAGTGACGTTGAATTTCGTTCCCGGGACATTCTATGGTGCCGGGGTTGATGATGCAACCGGCGATCTGTATGTTGCTGACGCTAAGGCGTTTGTCACCTCAGGAGAGGTCTCTATCTTCGCTCATAACGGTGTCCTGAAAAAGAAGTTCATCGCCGAGCGAGGTCCCAGTCTCTTTGTATTCAAACGATGAGACCATGAGTCATTCCGGTTGTATTGCCCTGTGTACAACATCTATCGTTCTGCTGCGGGCGACCAGGTCATCATGCTGGACAATACGTTGGCACAGAAGAGGGTGTATGATGTGGGGGATGGCCCGTTATCGCTGAGCCTGAAGTAGCAGGAGATCTGCGGGGCTGGAGGTATGCTTGGCGGGGCAACAGCCCCGCCAGGGAGCAGTTTCCTATACGACTTTTGCCCGGATATATTCCTCGTTCAGCCGTGCAATATGGTCCACGGAGATGTGCTTCGGGCATTCCACTTCACATGCGTAAGTGTTCGAGCATGCTCCAAATCCTTCTGCGTCCATTTGCGCCACCATCCGTTCCACGCGTTGTGTCCGTTCCGCGCGGCCCTGAGGCAGCAGGACGAGATGGGAGACCTTTGCGGCAACGAAGAGCATGGCCGAGCCATTTGGGCATGTAGCGACGCACGCGCCGCAGCCGATGCATGCGGCGGCATCCATGGCCTCCTCGGCGTCGGCTTTGGGGACCGGAATGGCATTGGCATCCGGAGCCGCTCCTGTCCGAACGGACACATACCCGCCGGCCTGCATGATGCGGTCGAAGGCACTGCGGTCGACGATCAGGTCTTTGATGACTGGGAAAGGTCTGGCCCGCCAGGGTTCAACAACGATCGTATCGCCGTCCGGAAAACTGCGCATCCGCAATTCACATGTAGCCTCACGCTGGTTCGGGCCGTGGGCGCGTCCCTTGATCATGACCCCGCAGCTGCCGCAGATGCCCTCGCGGCAATCGTGATCGAATGCAACCGGCTCTTCACCATTGGTCACCAGATCCTCGTTGAGGATATCCAGCATCTCCAAAAATGAGGCATCCGGAGAAATGTCGCGCAAGGAATAGGTCACGAACCGGCCGTCGGCCCGCGCGTTCTTCTGTCGCCAGATCTTGAGCGTGAAGTTCATCACTTGTAACTCCTCTGGGAGGGTTTTGCGTATTCGAATTCCAACGGCTCTTTGTGGAGGACCGGCTTGGCGAAGTCGCCGGTGAACTCCCAGGCGGCGACGTAGCTGAATTTCTTGTCATCGCGCTTGGCTTCACCATCTTCGGTCTGATACTCCTCCCGGAAGTGTCCGCCGCAGGATTCGTTGCGATGCAGAGCGTCGCGGGCGAGCAACTCGCCGAGTTCCAGGAAATCCGCGATGCGCCCGGCCCGTTCGAGTTCCATATTGAGATCATCCGACGCGCCGACCACATTAACATCCCGCCAGAACTCTTCCCGTAGGGCCGCAATTTCACCGATGGCGGTCTCCAGCCGCTTCTTGTTCCGGGCCATCCCGACGTTGTGCCACATGATCGAGCCAAGGGCCTTATGGAAGTTGTCGGGTGTCCGGTGTCCCTTGATGGACATCAACGTTGCGATCCGCTCCTCCACGTCCTTGGATACTTCTCTGAACGGTTCGTCATCGGGTCGCACGGGGGAAAATGCCGTTGTGGCAAGATAGTCGCCGATGGTGTACGGAAGCACGAAATATCCGTCGGCCAACCCCTGCATCAGCGCACTTGCGCCCAGCCGGTTGGCGCCGTGATCGGAGAAATTCGCCTCACCGATCACGTAGAGACCCGGGATCGTGCTCATGAGATTGTAGTCCACCCAGAGACCGCCCATGGTGTAGTGGACCGCAGGATAGATCCTCATGGGGACTTTGTACGGATCCTCGGCTGTAATCTCATGATACATGTCAAACAGGTTGCCGTACTTCTCTTCGATCCAATGTTTGCCGCTGCGGCGAATGGCATCGGTAAAATCCAGGTAGACCGCGAGGTGTGTCGGACCTACGCCGAATCCTTGATCACACATCTCCTTTGCTCTGCGCGAAGCCACATCGCGCGGCACGAGGTTGCCGAATGACGGATAGAGGCGTTCCAGGTAGTAATCGCGTTCTTCTTCCGGAATATCTTCCGGGCCCCGGGTATCGCCCTTGATTTTCGGGACCCAGATGCGCCCGTCATTGCGGAGGCTCTCACTCATGAGCGTCAGCTTCGATTGGTACGAACCACTCTGCGGGATGCATGTGGGATGTATCTGGGTATAACAGGGATTCCCGAAGTACGCGCCGCGTTTGTGCGCACGCCAGATGGCGGTGGCATTGCAGGCCCTAGCGTTTGTCGACAGGTAGAACGCGTTGGCATAGCCGCCGGTTGCCAGGACTACAGCGTGGCCGGTGTAGACTTCAAGTGCCCCGCTTACCATATTGCGTGCCACAATACCGCGCGCCTGACCTTCGACGACGACGAGGTCGAGCATTTCGCGGCGGGGGTAGAATTTCACGGAGCCGGCATCCATCTGCCGGACAAGTGCGGAATACGCTCCCAGCAACAGCTGCTGCCCGGTCTGTCCGCGTGCATAGAATGTGCGTGACACCTGCGCGCCGCCGAATGACCGGTTGTCGAGCAATCCCCCGTATTCCCGGCCGAAGGGAACACCCTGGGCGACACACTGGTCGATGATGCTCCCGCTCACCTCCGCGAGGCGGTAGACGTTTGCCTCGCGCGCGCGGTAGTCGCCCCCCTTCACCGTATCATAGAAGAGACGATACACGCTGTCGCCGTCGTTCGTATAGTTCTTTGGCGCATTGATGCCTCCCTGGGCAGCAATGCTGTGCGCCCGGCGCGGGGATTCATGGTAGCAAAGCGCGATCACGTTGTAGCCGAGTTCCGCGAGTGACGCGGCGGCGGATGCCCCCGCGAGTCCCGTACCCACTACCACGATTGTATACTTCCGTTTGTTTGCGGGGTTCACAAGCTTGAGGGAGAAACGATGGTTGTCCCATTTCTTTTCGAGGGGTCCGGCTGGTATTTTTGCGTTCAGTGTCATGGCGGCGGTTCCTTACTTGCCCAGGAAGAAGTAGAGCGGCATTGCGGCAAACCCGAGGGGAATGACCAACCAGAAGAGTGCTGCCACCCAGTCGATCACGCGCCTGTAATGCTTATGACGCACGCCGAATGTTTGGAACGCCGATTGGAATCCGTGATACAAATGATAGCCCAGGAGGGCAAGTGCCACGAGGTACAATGCAACGGTCCACGGATTCGTGAATGCCTCCGCGACAATATCATACATGCTTCGCCCGGGCGAGAGAAACCGGGAAACGATAAAGAACTCCTGAATATGGAAAATGAGAAATACCGCGACGATGAGACCGGTCACCCACATGATGCGCGATGGGAGCTCGCTCGTTGCACCGGCCTTGTATAGAGCGTACTTTACCGGCCGTGCGCGGCGGTTCATGACCCAGAGCCAGATGCCGACAGCGCCATGGAGGAGGAATCCAGCAAACAGGACGATTTCCAGGGGACGCAGAAGCGGATAGGTCGCCATGAACTCCGCATACGCATCATACTCGCGGCCGTCGTCACGCACGAAGAGAAAGAGGTTGATGTAGAGATGGATGACAAGAAAGCTGGCAAGGAAGAGCCCGGACAACGCCATGACCAGCTTTTTTCCGACCGAGCTTCTGAGGAATGATGTTGTTCTTCTCATAGATGCCGCTCGCTGCAATGGTGGACACCGGAATCGTGGAGAGGTGAATCAAATGGGATGCAATGACCGGTATGAACGCGCGTCGATGCTCTATGGTACAAAAGACCGGATTCTAGTGCAACTCTAGCGGCTGGTTCCCGGACGGATGAACCGGAACACGGAAAAGACACTTCCGATGAAGCCAAGAACACCTCCGGAAACCACCACCCCAGCGTAGAACAAGGGATCCATACGGATGAATTCAGCAAGGTCGGACGAAAGGAGCCTCACGCCATGGACAATGAGGAGATACAGCAGCGCTGCGGCAAATCCCCCCCCGAGAAGGCCCTGCCAGACGCCTTCCAGCAAAAACGGCGTGCGGATGAACCGCCGGGTTGCGCCGACGAGCTCCATCGTCTGGATCAGCGTGCGCTTGGCGTATATCGCGAGCCTGATGGTGTTTGAGACAAGGATGATTGCAGACAATGCAACGAACAAACCAAGGCCCAGCGTGATGTTGTGAACCGTCCCCGCGCGCTGGTCAATCACTTCGAGCATCGCTTTGCGGTACACGACGTTCTCGATTTCCCGCATGGAGCGCACTTTCGCTGCGAACGAGTCCACACGGGCGGAGGTCCTGTACCCGTCCTTCAAGTACACCTTGAGCGAAGGGGGGAGCGGATTGAAGTCAAGGACACTCAGGATGTCTTCACCGAATTCCCTCTTGAATACTTCTGCGGCATGGGCTTTCGAGATGTATACAACACTGTCAACCTCAGGGAACGATGCGAAGACCTGTCCGAGGCTGTCCACCGTGATGGTGGTGACGGGTTCGTAGAGGAAAGCTTCGACTTCCACGCGGTTGCGCAGCCCTTCCAGAAAGCGCTCCGCGTGTATGGTGATCACCGCGAACAGTCCCAGGAACAGCAAGGCAACGCATACGGTCACGACGGACAGGGCGCTGGAAATTTTTGTCCGCCGGAAACCGGAAAAACTCTCACGGATGGTGTAGGACATACTCATGAGGGCTCGCTAGAAGTTCGACTCATCCCGCCACCTGACAATTCTCCACGGGTCGTTGATCCGGTTTCGGCGGAAAGTGAGGTTGGCGTATCCGTCGATGCGTTCGATGTCGCTGGGGTTGAAAACCAGTGTCAGATTGAATCCCCGGACGATATTCACGCTCGTGGATTCCGCTGTGGAGGTGATGATATTGTTCCAGATGAGGTCGAGTTTCTGGGCGTTCTGGAACAATCCAAACGTTGTCCGCAATTCATCGTCGCGCCCCCACGTCACGTCGATGCCCAGATCGTAGTTGCGGTAGACAAACACAAACTCCGGATCAAGGAGTTGTCCGTACACCGTGGTATCGCGGAACGTGTATGCAGCCTGAAAACACTGGAACATCCCCTCCACCGTCTGCGGGTTACAGGTGGATTCGGCCGGGGCATTGTCCCACCCCGGTGCAAAAGGATTGAAGCAACCCGGGAGAAAAAGGCATGTGCACAGAAGCAGGGGCAGGCTCACGGGCCGCTCTCTCTCTCCCTGTGCCGCCGTATTCATCGCTCTGGTCCTCCCGCCTGACCTAGTTGCTAAACCTGCCCTTGAAATGACTCCACGAAATGTCATTCGTGGTCTTGAAATCTACCCACCGCTGTATCATCCAGAAATTGCTCTGGCTCGCACGCAGTGTGAACTGCAACGTGCCCCGCGCGGTCTTCGGAAAGCCCGGATCACCGTGTTCGAACACAAACGTATAGTCATAGCCGTACACCACGGAGTCGGCAGAGACCGTGGATCCCGTCGCAGTGAGACTAAGGCTTGAGAAGGCCTGCGCCGAGCTCCGGGCGATGAGGTTCTCAAAATAGGCTTGCTCGTCGCCGAGCGTCCATGATTCCAGTGCCGCAGTATAAAGCCCTGCGGCTTCGGGGGAAGGTGTGAAGACGAAAGGCGCATGTCCCTTGATCGGATCCGCAAAACAGTTGGTATAATTGGCGGCGTTTTTCTGCTCGATTGCACTCTGCAGGTTGGCAATGACAATCGACGGTTCGGTGGGCGGCTTGAAATTGAGACTTGATTGAGACGGCTCTTCGGGATCGCGCGGTTCAAAAAGCCCGCATCCCGCGGAACACACACAAAGCAAAAGGCTCCACAGGCCGAGATATGCCGAGAAACGGGGAATCACAGGGTGATCCTTCCCTCCAATGCCCTCGACAGCGTGGCTTCGTCCGCAAATTCCAGGTTTCCTCCGACCGGTATGCCCCGGGCCAGTCGCGTGACCTTTACCCCCAACGGCTTCAGCAGTTTCGACAGATAGATCGTTGTGGCTTCTCCCTCGACCGTCGGATTGAGTGCCAATATTACTTCGGTGACCTCGCCGGGAAGCCGCCGGAGCAGTTCCCTCACCTTCAGGTCATCCGGCCCGATGCCGTCGAGAGGGGAGAGCGCACCGCCGAGCACGTGGTAAAGCCCGCGGAATTCATTGGTTTTTTCCAGGGCCATAACGTCGCTCGGTTCCTCGACCACGCATACTATCGTGCGGTCCCGTTTCGTGCTCGTGCAGACGGCGCACGGGTCGGATTCGGTGATGTTGCAGCAGATGGAGCAGGAAGTGATGCGGTCTTTGACGTCCACCAGTGCCCGGGCCATTTTCAGAACATCTTCCCGGGGACGCTTCAGGACGAACAGCGCCAGGCGGAGCGCTGTTTTCCGCCCGATGCCGGGGAGTTGCGCAAATTCCTCGATCAGCTGCTGCAGAGCTTCAGATGTGTAGAGCACCTTACAGCCCCGGCAGGTTCAGCCCCGGGATGTTCGGAAGAAGGCCGCTCGTTGCTTTCGACATCTCGTCCTGGGCGAGTTTCTGGGATTCTTCGATGGCTTTGTTGGCGGCGGCCAGTATGAGGTCTTCGAGCATTTCGCGATCGTCGGGATTGATGACTTCCTTCTCAATCGCCAGCGCGATGAGACGCTGTTTCCCGTTAGCGGTTACCTTCACCATGCCGCCTCCCGCGTCGCCAACCACGGTTTTGTGCTCGAGCTCTTCATTGATCTGCGCCATCCGCTCCTGCATCTTCTGCACCTGTTTCATCATCCCGGACATGTTGGGCATTGCCGCCATTGGGGTCCTCGGTGTGAAAAAAGAGAGACAATTGCCCAAAAATATACCAGAAAGGGCAAGGAAAGTCAAATTTGACTTTCCAGGCGAAAACCGTTACCTTTTTCTTCCAGCCGTCTGCAAATCTCAGGCGGGACAAGTCTATCCTTGATTAGAGAGCGTATTAGTTGACCAGGGGTCCGCAGGTAGCGTCGGGCGAAGACAAGCAAAAGCAGGAACAGCTTCGTTCTTCAGGGGAAATCCCCCGACATATTGCCGTCATCATGGATGGGAACGGTCGCTGGGCGAAAGAGCGAGGACTGCCGCGCATTGCAGGCCATCGTGAGGGCGTCGAGTCCGTTCGAGATATCGTCGAGGCATGCGGTCAATTGGGCGTGGGCTATCTTACCCTCTACACTTTTTCGACGGAAAACTGGAAGCGCCCCCAGGAAGAAGTGTCGATGTTGATGCGGCTTCTGCTTAGCGCTCTTCGCGACGAGACGGACCGCCTCTACACAAACAATGTTCGCGTCCGCACCATCGGCGACGTTCGCGCGCTCCCGGGAGAAATCCAGACGGAACTCCACGATGCCGGAGCAAAGACCGCCGAGAACACCGGATTGACATTGATGCTCGCACTGAGCTACAGCGGTCGATGGGAGCTGACCGAAGCTGTCAAGGCCATCGCCCGCAAGGTGGCCGAGGGGCAACTCCGCCCGGACGATATCGAGGAGGCCACCGTGGCGGGGCAACTGCAAACGGCCCAGGCGCCTGATCCGGACCTGCTCGTGCGCACAAGCGGGGAGCTTCGTCTCAGCAATTTTCTGCTCTGGCAATTGGCCTACACGGAATTGTATATAACGCCGAAATACTGGCCCGATTTCCGGCGTCTGGAACTGTACGAAGCGATAGCCGCCTATCAAAGGCGCGAACGCCGGTTCGGCATGGTGAGCGAACAGGTGCAACAGCCCGAGACGAAGAAGGGGAACCTCGGTCGAATTCTCAAGAGTTTGGTAGGACCCTGATCACTATGAAGAAGCAAGCTTCTGTGCTGGTGGCCGTCGGCGTGCTGCTGTGTGTCCCGTTCCATCTCCAAGCGCAAAACCAACCCCCCCAGGAAGTGTACAAAATCCTCGGCATCACCGTTGAGGGGAACAGCCTTGCTGATCCGGCGGCGATTATCGCCAACTCGGGTCTGAAGGTCGGGGACGAAATTGCCACACCCGGTGATCAGGTGGGCAATGCCGTGAAAAAACTCTGGTCCCTCCGCCTGTTCGAAGATGTCCAGGTTTCCATCGACCGGACCATGGGCAATGGAGTCTTTCTGCTCATCAAGGTGAAGGAATATCCTCGCTTCGAGAGCATGGAGATAACGGGAAACGACGAGCTGAGCACCGACGACATCAAGAAAGTCCTGCCTCTGGTCCGCGGTCAGGTTCTTGCCCCCGCAGATCTGAAGAAAATGGAGCGGGAAATCAAAAAGCTGTACATCAAAGATGGCTATCTCCTGGCGAAGGTGGACGTCACGACAGCGCCTGTCGACACCGCCGACCGGCGCAGGAACGTGGAAGTGCTTATCGATGAAGGCAACAAGGTCAGCATCGAAAGTATTACCTTTGACGGCGATGCGGCGTTCGATGACGGCGATCTCAGGGGCGCAATGGATGAAACCTCCGAGAGCACCTGGTGGAAATTCTGGTCGTCGGCGAAATTCGACGCGAAGAAGTATGAAGAAGACAAAGGAAAAATCGTTCAGTTCTACCGCAAACACGGGTACCGTGACGCACAGATCCTGGGCGACTCGCTCTGGTACAGCCAGGACAAAGAGGATATGTTCATCCATATTCGCGTCAACGAGGGTGCGCAATACAAAATCCGCTCTATCACCTGGCAGGGGAACACCGTCTACCCCGACGCCATCCTGAACGACCGCCTGAATATTCTCCCGGGTGAGGTGTACAACGCCGAGAAGTTCGAGCAGAACCTCCGCGGCAATGAGGACCAGACTGATGTCGCGTCGCTCTACCTGGACAACGGATACCTCCGGTTCAACCTCGAACCCAAAGAGACCCGCATCGGGACGGACAGCATCGATATCCAGATCAGCGTGTACGAGATGAACCAGTTCAAGCTCGCGCACGTGAACATCAAAGGCAATACGAAAACGCAGGAAAAGGTCATCCGGCGTGAGCTGTACACCCGTCCGGGCGACTACTTCAGCCGCGCCGCGATCGTACGCAGCATCCGCCAGCTCTCCCAGCTCAACTATTTCAATCCGGAGAAGATCAAGCCAGACTACGTTCTCGTGGATGAGAAAACAGTGGATCTCACCTACGAAGTGGAAGAGAAATCCAGCGACAATATTAACGCGTCGGTAGGCTACAGCGGGGCGTTCGGTGTCACGGGTGCTCTGGGTTTCACAATCAACAATTTTTCCATCAGCGAGCCGCTGTCGGGCGGGGCGGGTCAGATTCTGAATTTCGAATGGATGTTCGGTGAAGGTTCGCGCTACCGCACGTTCACGCTCGGATTCACCGAACCGTGGTTGTTCGATACGGCAACCCTGCTGGGCGTGACCTTGTTCGACACGCGGCAGATCTACACGTTCGACTATGAGCGGACAGGCGGGTCAGTCCGTATCGGCCGTCGTTTCAGGTGGCCCGACGACTACTTCCGCGGCGATTGGATCATCGACGGCCAGGTCAACGAAGTGCGCGATGGCGCAGGCATCTACCGGGAAGGACGGTCCACACAGGTGAGCCTGACCCAGGTGATTTCCCGCAACAGCATCGACAACCCGATCTTTCCGACCACCGGGTCAAATGTCTCGCTGTCGATTCAGATGTCCGGCGGCCCCGTGCTCCCCGGCAACCTCGATTTCCATAAGTGGCTCCTGAGCGGCGAATGGTACCTTCCGCTGTTCAATTCAGGCAAACTGGCGCTCTATCTGAACTCGACGTACGGGTACATTGCACAGTTCTATCAGGATTCCTATATCCAGCCCGTGGATCTCTTCTTCATGGGCGGTACCGGTCTGGGCTATATCTCCACCACGCCACTCCGCGGCTACGAGGACCAATCGGTCGGTCCACGCAATGCGAACGGCGAGATCGTGGGGGGACGGGCGATGGCGAGGCAGACTCTCGAGCTCCGTTTTGCCGTCTCCATCAATCCGATACCCATCTATCTTCTCGCTTTCGCCGAAGGCGGCAATGTCTTTGAGTCGTTCTCCCGGGCGGACTTTTTCGATCTCAAGCGATCCGCCGGTTTGGGCGCCCGGATTCAGATCAATCCCATCGGGATGATCGGGTTCGATTATGGCTACGGGTTCGACGACGTGTTTCCGCGCGACGGCAAAGCGGACGGCTGGAAATTCCACTTTGTCTTCGGACGCGGCTTCTGATGTCCCGCTCAATTCACCACATCATATCAAAGAACGAGGTAGACGTGAAGAAATACGTTTTTGCCCTTCTCGCAATCGCGATGTGCATTACCGGCGCACGTGCGCAATCCCAGAAAATCGGGTATGTCAATTCCGCCAAGATATTCCAAGAGCTCCCGGCGGCCCAGGAAGCACAGCGCAAGATCGACGCACTCGGCAAGCCGATTCAGGACTCCCTTGAGGCCATGCAGAGGGAACTCCAGACACGCTACGATGAATATCAGAAGAAGGAAGCGTTGATGACCGAGACCGCAAAGAAGGCTGAGCAGCAGAAACTGGTCGAGTTCCAGCGCAAGGCGGAAGAATACCGCGTGGCCAAACTCGGCAACGAGGGCGAACTTGCCCGCGAAACGGAAAAGCTGCTCACCCCGTTGCGCGACCGGATCAAAAACGCCATCGCCGCAGTCGCGAAAGAAGAGAAGTACGGCTTCGTCTTCGACAAGACCGAGACCATCCAGATTCTCCTCTACGGCGACCCTGCACATGACGTGACGTTTAAGGTCATCGACCGCCTGAAGCGCGGAAGGTAATCCCGCTCACCGGCGCAACCTATGGGAGAATTCGTATGAAATTGACGGTCGTTATCGTACTGCTCGCGTGCCTCACGGCGTTCGGGGTCGGACAGACCAAGATCGCTCATATCAACTCCGAATCCATTATGCAAACTCTGCCGGAGGCCATCGACGCACAGAAATCCCTCGACGCCCTCGTGGCTCAATGGGAAACGGAAATGCAGAAGATGCAGGCGGAGTGGAAAAAGAAGTTCGACGATTACGACAAGAAGAAACTGATCCTGACCGAGCAGGTGCGCGGCGATCAGGAGAAGGAACTCCGCGATCTGGATGCGGCCGTTTCGGATTTCCGGAACAAGAAGTTCGGCCCGAACGGTGAGCTGTTCCAGAAACAAAACGAAGTGATGAAACCGATCCAGAACAAGATCTTCAAGGTTCTGGACGAGATCGCCAAGGAAGATGGCTATGACTACATCTTCGACAAGAGCGGGGAGATCCTCCTGCTGTATTCGAGCGATAAGCTGGATCTGACCTCGCAGGTGATCTCGCGCATGCAATCGTTCGGCAAGTAGGCGGACACCGGGCATGACACTCCGGGATATCGCCCGATTCCTCGATGCGACGCTCGAGGGAAACCCCGACCAGGAGATCCTCCGTGTGGCGAAAATCGAGGAGGCGGGAGCCGGTGCGATCACCTTCCTTGCCAACCCGAAGTATTCCCGCCACCTCGCCACAACGCATGCGTCAGCGGTGATCGTCGGTACCTCCGTCGTGGCGGAAGGAAGGTCTCCCGATCTTCCGCAGCTGACGCTCGTACGGGTAGCCGATCCCTATGTCGGTTTCGTGCGGATCCTTGCAAAGCTCCATCCGCCGGCTCCTCCGCTGCCTCCCGGCATTCATTCGACGGCGGTCGTGGATCCCAGCGCCGTGCTTGGTGCCGATGTCCGCATCGGGGCGAATGCGGTGATCGGGGCCCGGTGTCAGCTCGGCGCGCGTACGATGATCGGCCCCTGTGCTGTCATGGGCGATGATGTGCGCATCGGGGATGACTCCGTCCTGTACGCCAACGTTTGCGTCCGCGAAGGGTGCCGCATCGGCGCACGATGCATTCTCCAGCCCGGCGCGGTCATCGGCAGCGACGGCTTCGGCTTTGCGCCGAAGCCGGATGGTTCGTATGAGAAGATACCACAGATGGGCATCGTCGTGATCGAAGACGATGTCGAGATCGGCGCCAATACCACGGTGGATCGAGCAACGCTGGGTGAGACCCGCATCAAAAAAGGCGCAAAACTGGACAATCTGATCCAGGTCGCGCACAACGTGGTGATTGGCGAGAATACCGTGATGGCTGCACAGAGCGGCATATCCGGCAGCACGCGGATCGGAAAAAATGTCATGGTTGCCGGGCAGGTGGGTTTTACCGGTCACATCGAGGTTGCCGACGGCGTCAAGGTCGGGGCGCAATCCGGCGTTCACCGCTCGCTCACAACGGCCAACGCGACCTATTTCGGGACCCCGGCGTACCCCCATCGTGAAGCTATGCGCATTTACGGGTCCTTTCCCCAGCTGCCGGAACTTCTCGCGACGGTGCGCGACCTCGTGAAACGTTTGAGCTCTCAGACCCCTCCGGCGGGAGAGAGCCAGTCCAAGCCTACATTGTAAGCTGAATCGCAGTCGTGATTGAAGGCTGAATCGCAATCTCCTGAAGAGTGCAACCTCAACCCTAACCCTAACCCTATACTCGCCCCATGCTCGTCCAACAACGCACCCTCAAACAGCCAGGCTCCATCAGCGGCGTCGGCTTGCACACCGGAAGTCTGACCACGATGACCTTCCGGCCCGCCCCCGAAGACACGGGCATCCGGTTCCGCCGCATTGATATGGGCGGCGCACCCGAGATACCGGCAGACGTCGACCATGTGGTGGATATTTCGCGCGGCACAACCATCGGCATCGGCGACGCCCGCGTGCACACCATCGAACACGTGATGGCCGCACTCGTGGGGCTCGAGGTGGACAACTGCATCATCGATCTGGACGCCAATGAACCACCCATCGGGGATGGGAGCGCCAAGCCGTATGTCGATGTGCTGCTTCACTCCGGCTTCGAAAAGCAGAATGCGCCCAAGGACTACTTGATCATTGACCAGACCGTTACCTATCACAACGAAGCGAAAGGCGTCGACATTGTCGCGTTGCCCCTCGACGACTATCGAATCACCGTGATGGTGGACTATAATAACCCCGCGCTCGGGAGTCAGCACACCGGGTTATTCAACCTGGAAAAGGAATTCGTGACCGAGTTCGCTCCCACCAGGACTTTCTGTTTCCTCCACGAAGTGGAAGAACTCCATAGCGCAGGACTGATCAAAGGTGGAAACCTCGACAACGCCATCGTCATTGTCGACCGTGAATTGGACGATGACGAGATCCGTCGCATGAGCAGCAAGCTCGGCATCACGCATGCCGTAATCCTCGGAACCAAAGGAACTCTCGACGATCGCCCGCTCCGGTTCAAGAACGAGCCTGCACGTCACAAACTGCTCGACCTGATGGGTGACCTCGCGCTGATCGGCGTCCCGTTGAAAGCACAGATTCTGGCCGCGCGCCCCGGGCACGCGAGCAATATTGAATTCGCGCGGCTCATCCGTAAACTCTACCAGCAAAAGAAGCTCATCCGCAAATATCAGCACGAACGCAAAGAAGGCGTGGTCTTCGATATCAACGCGATCCAGAAGATCCTTCCCCATCGCTACCCCTTCCTGCTGATCGACAAGATCATCGATTTCAAGATCGACGAAAGCGTCGTCGGGGTGAAGAACGTCACCAGCAACGAGCCGTTCTTCCAGGGACATTTCCCGGGGCACCCCGTCATGCCCGGCGTCCTGATCATCGAAGGCATGGCCCAGACGGGAGGGGTCCTCCTTCTCAACGGCGTGGAAAACCCCGGTGACAAACTGGTGTTTTTCATGTCCATCAACAACGCGAAATTCCGCCGCCCGGTCGTGCCCGGTGACCAGCTGGTATTTGAATTGAAGATGACGACACGCAAGAGCCGGATATGCACGATGAGCGGGAAGGCGTATGTCGACGGAAGCTTGGTTGCGGAAGCAGAGCTGATGGCGTCGATTATTGATCGGAACGACTCGAAGAAACCCACATCCTGAAACCGGAATGCTATGACGGCGCAGATAGATCCACGGGCCGCGGTCAGTCCCAAGGCAAAACTGGGCGACAACGTGACGATCGGTCCGTTCACTGTCGTTGAAGATGGGGCGGAGATCGGCGACGGCACCAGCGTCGGCGCGACTGCGTTAATCGCCACCGGGGCCCGGATCGGCAAAGAGTGCAAAATTCACCACGGGGCCGTCATCGGCCATGCCCCCCAGGACCTGAAGTACGCCAACGAGCCGTCCGTGTGCGAAATCGGCGACCGGACGGTAGTGCGCGAGTTCGCGGCGCTTCACCGCGGGACGGGAGAGGGGGGGCGTACAGTGATCGGCACAGATTGTTTCCTGATGGGCTATGTGCATATCGCACACGACTGAATTGTGGGCAATCAGGTCATTATGGCCAACGCCGCAATGATCGCAGGACACTCGGTCGTGGAAGACTGGGTGATCATTGGCG
>DAINBR010000015.1:0-18909 GCA_036732865.1 Bacteroidota bacterium
AAGAAGGTACTGCCTCGTTGCACACGATGTTCCGCCAGTTTGTGCTTCAGATCATCGGCAGTCTGGACGAAGTGCGCAACTCCCGACTCGGGAGCATCCCGGTGCATAGTCCCCGGGCAAGCTCCACTATTCTCCGGCAGCTCGTGGAAGGAGACGTTGTGCCGTTTCATGGAACCCCGCTGAAAGGACTACAGGTCCTGGGGTGGCTGGAGACACGGAACCTCCAGTTCAAGAGGGTGTGCGTACTGGATCTGACCGATGATGTTCTTCCCGGAGGAGCGGATATGGATCCCCTCCTGCCGCCCAGTGTGCGTTCCGCGCTCGGGCTTCCCGGACGCCGCGATCATGAGCGGGTGATTGCGCACCAGTTTGCCGTGCTGCTCGGCGGGGCAGAGGAGGTGCATCTGTTCTACCGCGACGGGGGCGGCAAGGAAAGAAGCAGGTTCGTTGAAGGCATTATCTGGGATCGTGAACAAGAGCGACGGAGAATCGGGGATGCCGGCGATGTTCGCCCGGTGGACATGCAGCTGACGTTGACGCACCGGGAGCCTCCGCCCGTAGCAAAGACCGAAGTAGTGCGATCCCTGGTGGGCCGCCTCGCGTACAGTGCGACAATGCTTGATACATACCTTGCCTGCCCGCTCAGATTCTACTACGCCCACGTACTGGGTCTCTCAGAGCGTGGGGAAGTGGAGCAGGAAATCGATCGAGCGGAGATCGGGACTTTTGTGCACGAGGCCCTGGCGGAGTTTCACCGGACTCTCATCGGCTCCACGACGCGCGCGAGTCTCGTCGATCCGGAGCGGATGGATGCCGTCGTGAACGGCGTTTTTGCCACGCGTTTCGGTGCGAACCCCCGGGGACAGCGGTTGCTGATGAAGATGCAAGTGGAGCGACAGCTGAGACGATACCTGGCGGACTGGCGCCGCCCGCTTGTGGATGGACTACCGGTGAGGGTTATCGATGTCGAACATCGTATGCAGTGCGAGGGCCGCGGGCGCCGATTTATCGGCAGGGCGGACCACGTCGAAATGCGCGGCGACAGAGTCTTTATACTGGATTACAAAACTGCAGCCGACGAAGACCGGTATCGCATCCGATTCGACGCACTTGACGTTCATGATCGCGAAGGATGGGAGGCTTCCATCGGCTCACTGCAGTTGCCGTTTTATGCGATGTTGTACAGCCGGACGACCGGCACGGGTGTTGGGCAACTCGTGCCGGCCTACGTGATGCTCGGGAGGCAGAATCTGGGCTCAAACATTGAGTACTCCCTCTTCGGGGACACCGACGATGGGGCGGACCTGTTCGACAGGATTGAATCAGTGATTCACGGACTTCTTGATGAAATAGGTGCTGAAGAAACGCCTTTTGTTCCGACCACCGACCTCCGTCGGAATTGTCCCAACTGTGCGTTCGTGGACTTGTGTGGTACGCGCTGGGTACGGTGATTCTTCGCCTTCCGACACCGGTCGATTTCGCGGGTGTGCAACAAGATCACCCCGCGGGCAGCATGACCGGCACGGCCATGGAACAGTTGTCTAGCCGAAGCTCTTGCATCTCGTCCAGGCCTGCTTGAGAGGGGTGCGCAAGCCGCGGCAGAGGTAGATGTTCAGGTTGTTCTCGTACGGCATGCAGTACTTGGTGCTGACCGTGCCGACGATCTCCACGCGAGAGAAATCCTTCTGTTTTCCCTGCAGGTCTCCGCCCAGAATCAATACCAGCTCGCCGGTATACTTTCCGGGCCCCCACATCCAGTAAGAGTTGTGCCCGCCGATCGAACGGGGAAGGCCATAGTGGCGTCCAAAGAAGTCCAGGGCACCGCACCGTCCATAGTTGTCGGCGAAAATGGCGCACCGTGCCTGCTCTTCCGGAGTGAGACGGTAGAATGCCGCAGCGACCGCTGCTGCTTTTTCGGGCCAACCGAACATGTCTGCGTAGAATTGCGGCAATGGTCCGAGTTCATGATCTTCAGCGGTTGACGGCGCAATTCCCATCTGATCGGCATAGGCGATATATGTCTCGACGGGAAGAATCGGAATGGCCAATGGAACGAACACGAGTCCGCTCAGCGCCAGCAGTCCCGTGTACGCCGGTACCATCCAGCGCCGGGGGGGGTGCGCGAAGAACCTCTCCAACGCGATCCCCCCGGCGGCAAAGAGCATGGGGTACGCCGGCGCGAGGTACTCCGCCTTGCTGTTCCAGTTGAGTATGAGAATCCCGAAGACAACCAGGTACGCGATCCCGAGTGCACGATATCTCCGGAGCGGTGCCCAGAACATCAGGGCTGCAATGCCGGCCAGCCACAAGGGCAGCGCGAACGGATTTTGCAGAAGGATCTGACCACCGAGAAACGCCAGCGGGTTCAATCCGCTGTACTTGCCTGAAAGTGCGTTCCGCATGAATTCAAGATGAGCGAAGTCATGTGTTACATTCCAGACGACGTATGGCAAGAAGCAAAGCAGGGCAATCCCTCCGGCGATATACGGCCACCGCGTGGTGAACCATTTTCGCGCCGGAGTGAGCAGCAACCCCGCAACAATGCCGGCTCCCAACCAGAGGATCCCGGTCTTGTTCAGGGCACCGACCCCGAGTGCGGCACCGAGAAGCAGCAGGCAACGGGGAGATTCCGTTCTCAGAAGACGTATTGTCGCGCAGGCGACGAGTGACCATGCGAGGAGATCCAGGGAATTCATGGAGTAGATCCCCGTCATGCCGATCATGATCGGCGCGACCGCAGTCCCTGTCGCCGCAAGCAGCGCCGCAGTCTTGCCTCCTCCCATCTGATTGGCCATGAATCCCGTCAGGAGAATAAGTATCGCTCCGGCGAACGCCGGGACCAGCCGGAGTGCGAACGGGGAATCGCCGAACGCCCACCTGCTCACGGCGAGAACATAGATTGAGAGGGGAGGCTGGTCAACATACCCCATGTCGAGGTGCTCGGTGCATGCCAGATAGTAGAGTTCGTCTCGGAAGTATCCGTAACCGGCGAAGGCATTCGTGTAGAAGTGAAGACCTACGAAGAGGACTGCGATCACGAACGGCGCGGCGGCGCCGTCGTTCCAGGACTTTCGGATCGCTGCTGTTAGTGTCATGAGATGCCCGGAGCTCTGTGAGATATGAGGAGGTGAGAGGAGTAAAAACAGGACCTCCCGGTCCTACTCTCTGCATACGGAAGGAACGCCGGGTGGTTGCAGAGAGCCCCCCGGGCCGCTGGCAGCGGCCCGGAAGACGAGGATTACTGAGCCAGTGACGGCAGGCCTTTGAGATCCGCCAATGCGACCGAGATATCCCCGGGCTGCATTTCATGGTTTTCGAGGCGTCCTGCAAAATAAGCGTCATAGGCACCCATGTCGAAGTGTCCGTGTCCGCTCAGGTTGAAGAGGATAACCTTCTTCCTCCCTTCCTCGCGGGCAAGGAGAGCTTCATCGATGGCTGCCTTGATGGCATGCGCAGCTTCAGGCGCCGGGACGATTCCTTCGTTCTGTGTGAAGAGCACGGCGGCCTCGAAAATGTCATTCTGCATATATGCGCGCGCTTCAATCAGATTGCTTTTGAGAAGCCGGCTGATTATCGGCGCCATGCCGTGGTAACGGAGCCCTCCCGCATGGATTGACGGAGGGACAAAAGTATGGCCGAGCGTGTACATCGGCAGAAGCGGTGTCATCTTGGCGATGTCGCCGAAGTCGTAGCGGTATTCGCCGCGCGTCAGAGTCGGGCATGACGCCGGTTCCACAGCGATGGCACGGATGTCCTTTCCTTTGATCTTTTCCCGGACGAAGGGGAGGGCAATCCCACCGAAATTCGACCCGCCGCCGACACAGCCGATGACGATATCCGGAAAGCGATCGACCTTCTCCAGCTGTTTCATCGCCTCGAGACCTATCACCGTTTGATGGAGCAGCACATGATTCAGTACGCTGCCGAGTGAATAGTTGGTGTCCTCCCGGCCTGCCGCATCTTCCACCGCCTCGCTTATTGCGATGCCGAGACTGCCCGGGGAGTCCGGATGCGCTGCGAGGACGGCGCGGCCTGCCGCCGTGTCGTTGCTCGGGCTCGACACAACCTCACCCCCCCAGGCGTGGATGAGTGAGCGGCGGTATGGTTTCTGGTGATAGCTCACCTTCACCATATACACTTTGCACTCCAGCCCGAATAATCTGCATGCAAAGGCAAGAGAACTTCCCCACTGGCCGGCGCCGGTTTCCGTGGCGAGCCGCTTGATCCCGGCCTGCTTGTTGAAGTATGCCTGTGGGATCGCCGTGTTGGGTTTATGGCTGCCGGAAGGGCTCACACCTTCGTACTTGTAATAGATCTCGGCCGGCGTGTTCAACACCCTCTCGAGCGCAAATGCCCGCATCAGGGGGGTGGGGCGGTAGAGTCTGTAAATGCGTTGAACTTCCTCGGGGATATCGATGTAGCTGTCCTGACTGACCTCCTGTTTGATCAGCTCCATCGGGAAAATGGCTGCGAGGTCCTGGGGACCGATGGGGTTGCCTGTCCCAGGATGGAGCGCGGGTGCCATCGGTTCGGGGAGATCCGGCAATATGTTATAATACGCCGTCGGCATCTCCCGCTCTTCGAGAAGAATTTTCTGCTGCATGGTGTGTACTCCAGTTTGTTGAACGTGATACTGACTTTGGGGGTGGTCAGCCGCCACTGGAGTCCACGGTTTTCGTCCGAAAGGGCACAAAAAAAGGTGGGAACTCCGCGTGGCGTTCCCACCTTGTGACAATACTCTCTACGGTCAATTGGGCGGGGACACCGTCGGGCGGCGCCACCACCATGCCTGCTGCGTATGAAGTTTAGCTTTCATGACCGATGCTCTGTGCATACTATACGAAATCAGGGAGCATTTGTCAAGGGCGGCAGAGAGTTTTCTCCTCGAGTAACGCTTCGATTCTGAGTTCGTGTCTCCCCTCGTTCCCCAGCTTGCACCTTCCTCTGCGGTGCTCTATATTACACAACCATTCCACAGGCAAAGGAAAACTCATGCGATCCCCCGGACGTGTTCTTCTCGTGCTCCTCACTGCACTTCCTGCATCAATCCTTCCCGTTTCTTCATGTGCTCCTACGGGCGAACAGCAGATTCACCAATGGATTGCCGGGGGAGACTTTGCCAGGGCGCAGAGTGCGATCGAGGAGATACTCCGGCAGGATACTGTGCTGGCGCCGTCGCAGCGCCTGCTGTGGGAGTTCGAGATCGAACGAATGAACCGCATCAGGCTGGATTTCCGCCAGACCGAACGGGAAGTCAAAGAGTATGTCGGAGCCCGCCTGCCATCCCTTACTCCGGAAGACTATGCCCGGTTCGAGGCCTCACATGCACTGGAGGCAATGACCATTGATGGGCAGAAGCTGTACTTCAATAGTGCGGCGAGAAACCTCTTCCGGCTCGATCCGCACGCGCGGCAGGTATGGCAGGAGCAACACAAAGACGCTCCCGCTCCCACGGGACTCGCCAGTGAATCCGGTCTCGATGCGCACATCGCCCTCGTCATGGAAGCCGCCGTAAAATCCGGAAAACCATACGTCAAACCTGTACGCCTTCGTGTGAAGCAAAGCATCACAGTGGATGGCGGGGAGGTGCCCGAAGGGGAAACGATCCGCTGCTGGCTTCCCTATCCGCGAGAGATTGCCGGTCGCCAGGGGGGTATACGTGTGCTTTCCACTGATCCGCCCCGCTCCATCATTGCCGACAACAGTGCGTTTTTGCAGCGGACCATCTACTTCGAAAAACCGTCTGCCGGCAATGCCAAGACGACATTCAGCATCGAATACGAATACACAGCGAACGGTGTCTACCTTCCCGTTGATCCGGGGCGCGTGACGGTGCCGCGGGTCACCCCCGAGCTTGCACCGTTCATCCGTGAAGAGCCGCCGCACATTGTGTTCACTCCAGAGTTGAAGAAGCTGTCAAAGGAGATTGTGGGGGAGGAATCAAACCCGGTTCTGGTTGCGCGCAAGTTGTTCGCGTGGGTGGACACGAGTATCACATGGGCGTCGGCCCGCGAGTACTCCACGGTGCCGAATCTCGGCCTGTACGCGTACGAGAATCGTCATGGTGACTGTGGGATGCAGACATTGTTGATTGTCACGCTCTGCCGTTTGAACGGTATCCCGGCCCGATGGCAATCCGGATGGGAATTCCGTCCGCCCGGGCAAAGCATGCATGACTGGGCGATGATCTACTTCGAACCGTACGGATGGGTACCGATGGACGTGACCTACGGGATGAGGGAGACAGCGGACGAATCGATGCGGTATTTCTATGTGAACGGAATGGACAGTTACCGGTTGATATTCAATGATGCCTTCTCGCAACCCTTCTACCCGGCAAAGGTCTTTCCGCGTTCAGAGACGGTGGACCTGCAGCGGGGTGAAGTGGAATGGAGGGGAGGCAACATTTATTTCGACAGGTGGCATTGGAATCTGGTGTGGGAGGAAAAGCACGAGTAGGACTTGACGGCTGAAAACGGGGGATCCCGCGGCTCACCCATACGGTGACGCCTGAGCGGGGGCCGGCGGGAGTGCAGGAGCACCCGCACGGCGCTGGTTTTCGGTCGTGACAAAAATCCCCGCCTGCCCCGGAAGCGGACATTTTGTTTCACAGATGCCGCAGCCGATGCACAAATCCCGTATGACATACGGATACTTGACGATCCGGATGCCGCCGTCGCGGAGGGTTGCGGGCTTCAATTCAAATTTGATTGCTTTGTCCGCGGTCGGGCAGTGCTCCTCGCACACGATGCAGTCTGAGTTCTGTGCGTAGGGGATGCAGAGGTCTTTGTCGAAGTGCGCCAGACCGATCGGGGTGTGCTGCTTCGTCTCGAGCGCCAGGGGCATGATCGCGTCGGTTGGGCAGACCAAACCGCACAGATTACAGTTGAATTCGCAGTAGCCCTCCCGCATCACTGCGGCGGGCAGCCAGAGATCGAGCACGGTTGTCCGGATGCCGTCCGGCTGCAGGCACCCGCCGTTGGACGCACAGATTCGCACGCACTCCTGGCAACGGATGCACTTGTCGGCAAACAGGTCTTCCGGAAGCGCGCCGGGCGGCCTGACCTGGCGGTCCTTCGCATCACGGTTGATCAATCCCACGCTCAACAGTCCAAGCGCGACTGCACTTCCCGCCGTGGTACGCACAAGCTGCCGCCGCGTGAAATCAACGGGTGTGTGGTAGGGTTTCCACCGCCAGCGATAGGTTATGGCGTTGACTTTGGGCGGGCAGACGGCACCGCAGTTGAAGCAGTCGATGCACTCGGCCTTGTTTGTGTGCTTGACATCGCCGCGGGGGATTGCATTCATTTTGCACTCGGTCTGGCATTTGTTGCAGACCGGGCATGCTTCGCCGACGATGCGTTCGAACATCCGGAACTGCGAGAGGAAGCCGAGCCACGCACCGGCGGGGCAAATGTTCCTGCACCAGAACCGCCTTGACAGCTTCTCCGCACCAAGGATGGCGCCAATAAACAACGCGATCCAGAAGAGCTGCTGCGAATGGGCCTGCATCTCCGGCATGATGTGCGTTTTGAACAGATCGTAGAGAAAAAACACAGGTGTTTCGAGGAATTCGACCTTCGTTGCCGCAAGCATCGCTTGATCCGCAAACAGCGTCCCGAGGGGATAGAATACAACTGTGAGGGCCCGATTGAAAATCGAAAGGGGATCGAGATACCCCCAGACGTGCACCGAGAAGAGCGCGAGCAGGAGACATCCAACCAGAAGCGCGAACTTCAGGAACCTCAGCTTTTCCCACCTGTCCGAAACCCGATTCGAAGGAGATGCGATCAGCCTGCCCGCAGCATCGATGGTGGTTCCCAACGGGCAGATCCAACCGCAGAAGAAACGTCCGAGAAAGGGGGTCGCGACGAGAATGATCAGCGCGGGCCAGAGCACCAGGGAGAGAGAGAAATCCTGGAGAAAATGAAACAGCGGGATAAGCGGGCTGAACCGCAGAAAGAGATCCGCCTCCACATTTCCTGAATAGGGATATCGTGCAATCAGGAAGAGACTGACGAAGAACGCCAGAAAGACAATCTGTACGACCCGCCGCAGCTTCGCCATTGTCACGACAACCGCAGACGTTTGACGTTCAGGGTCTTACTGTCGAACTTGTTGAGCCCGTGCTTCAGCGCATCGGCGACCACATCGACTTGATCCACCTTTAGTCCGAAGAGGTCAAGCGCGAGGTAATCGGCGCTCACCAGGCAGGGGCTGATGATCAATGTGCGGGGGTGCTTCACGTGAGCAAGATTGCCGCCGACAGGTCCGTTGGCCGTGAGAATTCGGTACGCATCAATGATGGTCAATGTCGGAAGAATCGTTCTGCTGATATCCACGATTTTTCTTGTGAACCCGTTATGGATATCTCCTCTGTTGCCCCCCATCACTCCCATGAGATTCTTCATGCCCAGAGTCACTCGACACAGGCTGTGATGCTTGGCGATCGGTACGTTGATCACCTTGTCCGCCTCGAGATAGTCTCTGTACACTGGCCATTCCTTGACGGTTTCGCCGTTGATCGCCTTCGTGACAAACCGGTTTTCCCGGATATGTGTCACATCCGCGCCAGCGGATTTCGCTTTCTCCTCGATCTGAGAGTTTGTGTAGCAGCGGAGCGGGTTGTTGCAGGTGCGGTCGAACACCTTTACCGTCTTGGCGCCGGCAGTCAGGCATTCCTGGACAAGAGCAGCGACAAGATCGGGGTTTGTGGTGGCCGCGAACTGCGGTGCACGGTCCCATCCCACATTGGGTTTTACCACGACCACATCGCCCCGCGAGATGAAGCTCCCCATACCCCCCATTTCCTTGAGTGCCGCGGTCAAGAGCACAGCGGGTTCACCATTTTCCACCCACACAGCGTGAGGACGGGGAGGAGCTGCAAAGAGCGGTTCAAATACATGGGGGAAGAGTGTTCCTCCGACAGCGCTGGCGCCGGCGCTCAGCAAGAAATCTCGTCGTTTCATATTCACTCTCTCGTTGTCACTTCTCCTGAGACCGGACGTTTTCAGAAACCTCCCCGCCATTTGAGTATAGGAAAAATCTTTCATAAAATACACTTGATTATCTCGGGCTCTCACATTTCACAACGAAAGGTGTACCTATGACCCGTCGCGCCGGGACAACCGATCTGAGCAGACGAGATTTTGTGAAGCTTGCAGCACTGGGAAGCGTTGCGGCGGCGTGCGCCCCACTGACTTCACAGCCGGCAGTAGCACAGGGAACTACTTCGAAGCCCGCAACGAACGGGAAGGATGCGCTCGGCTATGCCCGAACATCCCGCTCGATGCCCGGGGCTTTCCCCGGCCGCGTCGTGCAGCTCTCCGATGAGAGAGCCATTGCCGGCACAACATTCGATGCCGCATTCCTGCATGCGATGCTTGCGAAAGGTATGGTCGCCCTCACAGGAACTTCTTCGGTCACTGACGCTTGGGGCATGCTCGTCAAGCCTGATGAGATCGTCGGTATCAAGATCAATCCTATTGCCGGGAAGCTTCTTTCCACGAGTCATGAACTCGTGCATGCAATCATCCGTCAACTGGAAGCCGCAGGCATTCCGCGGAAGAATATCGTGCTCTGGGATCGTCGTGCGTTCGAAATGACGGATGCGGGGTTCACCGAAGAAACATTCCCCGGCATTACGCTCGCCGGTACAGAGCAGAAAGACGGGAAGGGGTCGTTCTACGATGCCGAGGGACGTCAATACGGCGAAAAGATGATCGACAAGCAATGGTATTACTGGGCCGACGTTGAAGAGAAGTACGATGCGGAGACTCTCCCGTATATGATCAACGAGGGAAAGTATTCCTACTTCAGCCGGATCTGCACCAAGGATGTCGATTGCATCATCAATGTTCCCGTTCTGAAAAACGCCGGTTCATCCGTCACCCTCTGCCTCAAGAATCTTGCGTACGGGGCGATCACCAACACCGCACGGTTACACAAGCAACTCTGGGCGGAAACATGTGCTGAAGTTCCGGCATTCCCGCCCCTGCGTGACAAGGTCGTGCTGAATATCGTCGACGGCATTCGCGGGTGCTATCAGGGCGGACCGGCGGCGGATCCGCAGTACATCTGCAATTTTAATACTCTTCTCGTCGGCACCGATCCGGTTGCCGTTGACCGGGTCGGCTATGACATCATCCTCAAAAAGAGACTCGATGAGAAGATACAAAAGGAAGAGTCTGCCAAAGGCCGGCGTTTCCTGGACCTGGCTCAGGAGATGCAGCTCGGGGTTGCCGATCTTTCCAGGATATCGCGGGAACAGGTGAACCTCTGATGAAGGCTCCCCTATTTCTGTTCCTCCTCTGGTCCGGAATGTGCTCTGCAAGCGCACAGGTCATCGATACTCCATCACTCAGGTCCGGGGACCTGCCCGGGTTGGAGGTGACGCGGACAGGCCATTTTGATGGGAAAGCCCTGTACGGCTACATCGACGGGGGTGCAGAACTCTATCGCGAATACGGCTTTGTGGATTTGACGGTACAGGAATTGGAGATCGAGGGTCACCAGCTGGTTGCGGAGCTATACCGCATGCGTGATTCACTGGCGGCGTTCGGTATCTTCAGCGCCTTCCGCGGCAATTGTGCAGGGGATGATACCTACCGGCTGTACTGGTGTCTTACCCCGGGACAGGTGCTCACGGCGACAGGATGCTATTTCCTCCGTGTGCAGAGGCTGACGGGTGGATCCCCCGGTCACGGCATTACAAAGATGGTCGCGCTACGATTCCTCGATCTCCTGCCGCCCGCAGGCGGCGTTGTGCTTCCCTGGTTTACCTCCAGTCCCGACATCCAGGTGTGGCAGCGGAAGGCTGCACTGGTGTGCGGCGTGTTGGGGCTACAGAATGTCTTCCCGGACTGGGCCGACGCGCTGGAGAGTGGCGGTTATCAATCGATAACCATCGTGCCGTGGAATCTCGACGGAACTCCCGTCACCATCGGATGGATTCTCTGCCCCTCTGCGGAGTCGGCGTCGGCGTTGGGACGCCGCATTGTTACCCAACGAAGGCCGGGATGGCAGTACATCCGGACGTGCGAAGGGAATGCGTTCATGGTCATTGCCGCCGATCTCCCGACGGAACGGCTTGCGCGATTTGCCAGCACGCTGCTGCCCCACTGAACAACAACCCCGGAAAGCCGGAGGGCAACGAAGCGTGCACGCGAGACCCCCCGGTGTTGCAGCGAGAACCCCCGCGCCTGCGTGCTTGCCTTCCATGGCAAATCATCGTAACTTCACTGACACACCGTGCATTCTTGAATCTCCCCATCGTTTCCTGGCACAAGGGTACCTGTATGCGCTCCATCATCTTCCTCTGCAGTGCGTTGCTCATCTCGTCCCATCTTCTTGCCTGTACATCGGCAGTCATCTCCGGCAGGGCCACCCGTGACGGCCGGCCCATCCTGTGGAAGCAGCGGGACACCGGGAGACTCGAAAACAAGCTCGTCTATCACACGGGCGGCACGTATGCCTTTCTGGGCGTGCATGATGCGGAGGACTCCGCGAATGCCGAGATGTTCATGGGCAGCAATGCCGTCGGTTTCTCCATCATCAATACTGCCTCGTACAATCTTGCATATCCAGAGTACAAGGGGAAGATGGATGAGGAGGGGATCCTGATGAAGAGAGCGCTCGCCAGCTGCGCCACTCTGGCCGAATTCGAGGCACTGCTTCAGGAGACGAAGGGGACGCGGGGTGTCGAAGCGAACTTCGGGGTCGTGGATGCGAAGGGCGGCGCTGCCTTCTATGAAACCGATCCATATTCCTTCACGAAGTACGATGCGAACGATCCGACGGTTGCTCCGCACGGCTATCTGCTGCGCACAAACTTTTCCGCCTCCGGAACTCCCGAGAGGGGACAGGGATACATCCGGTACCAGACGGAAACCGATCTCTTCCAGTGGGGGTTCCTGGGGGAGGGCCTGACGGTGAATTTCATATTGAACGAGGCCACCACGTGCCTCCGCCATTCTCTGACCGGCGTGGATCTCGCCCGCGGACCACTTCCGGAGTCGGGCGTGACTCCCTCCATTGTGAGCTTCGCCGACTTCATTGTGCGTTATTCCACGACCGCCTCCCTGATCATTCAGGGTGTGGCACAAGGAGAACCCGCATCACTCACGACGCTCTGGACAGTGCTCGGATCGCCCTTGACAACGCCGGTCCTTCCCGTGTGGGTGAAATACGCCGATCAGATCCCCCCGCAACTTTTTGCCGGGCACAACCGATCCTCCGCGCTGAATGATGCATCTCTCAGACTTAAAGACCGCTGTTTTCCACTGAAGGTGCCCGAGGGGCGATCGTACCTGGATTTCGGGAAAGTGATGAACCGTGAGGGAACCGGTACGCTGCAGAAGTTGAGAGCTGTGGATGCCCTCCTGGTCGGGGAAGGATCCCGCCTCATTGAGTTGATGCGTTCGGGAAAAGCGAAAGACTCCGATGTGCGTCAATCGTACCAGGAGATGATGAAGGCTGTCGATGGATACTATGGATCGTTCGGTGTGGATCTCTAGAGGAGCCGCACGGTCATGATGTCAACAACTCTTCCGGACGGGTGAAGGTTCATGGCGACCGAGAAACGTGCAAAAGTCACCGGTGCGGTGGTGATCACCGTGGAGCGGTGCAAGGGGTGTGGCTTCTGCGTAGAATTCTGTCCGGCAAATGCGCTCAGGCTGTCGGATCAGTACAACGCCAAAGGATATCACCCGCCGGTCCTGGTGTCGCAGGACCTGTGTAACGGTTGTAACATGTGCGGGCTGCTTTGCCCGGATTTCGCGATATACGGGTACATACAAAAGAAGAAGTCATCGAAGGGAGGAACCCGTGAAGGCTGATCCTGCCGGTGTGCTGACGGGCGCGCATTTCATTGACGGCGACCACGCATGTTGCGAGGGCGCGATCGCAGCAGGATGCCGGTTCGTCGCGGGGTATCCCATCACTCCTTCGACGGAGGTTGTCGAGCGCATCGCCGAACGGTTTCCCCTTGTCGGCGGGGTGTTCATACAGATGGAAGACGAAATCGCGTCATCCATCGCCATCCAGGGGGCGGTGTGGGCAGGGAAGAAGGCGATGACGGTCACATCGGGGCCCGGCTTTTCGCTGATGATGGAGCACATCGGGTTTGCGGCGATGACCGAAACCCCTTGTGTCTTCGTGGATGTGCAGCGTGCCGGCCCCTCCACCGGGCTGCCCACACAGCCTGCGCAGGCGGATATGATGCAGGCGCGATGGGGTTCGCACGGCGATTACCAGGCGATTACCCTTGCGCCGAATTCGCCGCAGGAGTGCTTTGATCTTGCCATCATGGCATTCAACCTCTCGGAAACCTACCGTGTTCCTGTTTTCCTGATGATGGACGAGTGTGTCGGACACATGACGGAACGCGTGGTCATTCCTGCGGCGGAGGATATCGAGATTGTCCCGCGCCGCTGGTTCCGGGGAGCCGCGGATGCGTATGAGCCGTTCCGTGCCGGCGAGGAAATGGTACCGCCGATGGTACGTGCGGGTGACGGTTACAGAATCCACGTCACCGGGCTCACGCACGATGAACGCGGGTACCCGGCAATGACTGTCGCCGCGCAGGAGCGACTGGTGCGCCGGTTGAACGACAAAATCCGCCTGAACGTGAATGCAATCACTGCCTATCAATCTGATCAGGTCGAGGACGCCGAGGTGGTTGTCGTGAGTTACGGCATCACGTCGCGCACCGCCATACCGGCGATAGAGCAGGCACGGAGGGAGGGTATCCGGGTCGGGCATTTCCGGCTCATCGTTGTGTGGCCCTTCCCAGAGGAACAGATCCGGCGGCTGGCGGAAAGTGCACGGGCACTCATCGTGCCTGAACTCAATCTCGGGCAGATAGCACTCGAGGTCGAGCGGTGTGTGCACGGCGCAGTGCCCGTGACGCTGGTCGGTCACACGGGCGGCACCGTGCACCGTCCTGCCGAGATCTACGAAGCAATCATCAGGAGTGTGAAAGGGGATTGAGGCATGCCGGAAGAATTGTACGAACTGGAATCGGAGATCCCCGCCAACACGGTGGAGGATCTCCTGCGGATGGACCGGATGCCGCATATCTGGTGTCCCGGATGCGGTATCGGCACGACGATGAACTGCTTTGCCCGCGCACTGGAGACCAGCGGCCTGGATCTCACCCGGGTGTCAGTAGTGTCGGGGATCGGGTGTACGGGCCGTGTCGCCGGATATCTCAACCTCGACTCGTTTCATACGACGCACGGGCGCGCGATACCGTTTGCCACCGGGCTGAAGCTGGCGAACCCATCGCTCAAGGTTGTCGTCTACAGCGGCGATGGGGACTTGAGCGCCATCGGGGGGAACCATTTCATCCATGCTGCGCGGCGCAATGTCGACATCACCGTCATTCTCATCAACAATTCCACGTATGGCATGACCGGCGGGCAGGTGGCGCCGACGACACCCATGACTGCCGTAGCCTCAACAGCGCCGTACGGCAACTTTGAGTCGGCCTTCAATCTTCCCGCACTTGCGGATTCCTGCGGTGCAGTCTACGTGGCGCGGTGGACCGCATTCCACGTCCGGCACACCACGAAAGCCATCAAGGAAGCCCTGGCAAAAAGGGGGTTCTCGTTTATCGAAATACTTGCTCCGTGTCCGACGCTGTACAGCCGCAGGAACAAGCTGGGTGACGGTCGTGCCCAGATGCTGTACTATCAGCAGCAAAGCGAGGTCCGCAACGGAGCTGACACAAAGGACGTGGCGCTCGGTTTCCAGGGGAAAATCATCGTGGGAAAATTTGTCGACCGCGAGCGGCAGACGTTTGACGATGCGATGGTCGAGTACTACACTCGGCGTCTGGGTGACCGGTATGTAGCTCCCACGCTGACAGGAGCATAGGCAACATGGCCAGGAGTGAAATCAAGATCGGCGGATTTGGCGGGCAGGGTGTCATCCTGAGCGGGTACATTATCGGCCGGGCGGCGGCGATCTATGACAACAAGTATGCGACGATGATTCAGGCGTTCGGGCCGGAGGCGCGCGGCAGTGCGTGCAGCGCCCAGGTGATTGTCGATACCGACCCGATTGCCTACCCGTACATCACGTCGCCCGGGGTACTGGTGGTGATGTCGCAGGAAGCATATTCCCGTTTCCTTCCGGAGCTCGATCAGGGAGGGACGCTCATTACGGAGGAAGACCTGGTGACAGTCCGGAACCTTCGCAAGGATATCCGGCATCGTGCTGTCCCCGCAACCCGCTTTGCAGAAGAACTGGGGAAACGGCTGGTGCTGAATATCGTGATGATGGGATTCTTCTCGGCGGTGACCGATATCGCCGGCAAGGATGCGATGCGCAAGGCCGTCCAGATGTCTGTGCCGAAGGGGACAGAGGAATTGAACCTCAAGGCCTTCGACCGCGGATGGGAATACGGTATGCGCCTGATCGGCATGCCTGCTGACACCGCGCACTGAGCGCGAAGACGCAAATGATGTGTGGCGGAGATGCACCCGGACATCCTGTGTACTGAAGCGAGCACCAATGGAGTGGAAATACTGTCTCCCGATTCCATGGACCGACCCTGCGTCGCGTGTTGCGCTCGAAGACGTCTACCTCATCCCTCCTGCCGGCAGTACACATCTCATTCCTGAATGGTTCACTCTTGAAGGGCTGCACTCATTCACCGGCGGCACGCGCGAAGAGAAACTGGATCGCCTCGGCCCCGCCGATTATATCATCGACGATGCGATGGACATGCTCGTACGCCAGGAAGATTTTGACAAGCATGAATTGCTGGAGTGGACACGACTTTTCATCAAAATGCAATCCGGGGATCCGAATCCTGTTCTCGTGGAGGCTTCGCCGGCAGAGTGTGCGGAGCGATTGTCGGGAACCTCCATTGTTCAGCGAGGCCGTGCCGGGATCGGACCAATGAAGCTCCTTTTCGTCCATGCGCGCGGCGACCCCTCCCGCAGCTTTCCTGAACAGGTGCTGAACGGTGACCCACGGGTCGCATTCCGGACGGTCTCATTGGGCGATGAGGAGTTTTCCGCCCCGGAGGAAGAGTTGATATCATGGGCGGACGTGATTGTCGTGATGGAGAAACGGATGCGGCACATTATCCGGCGCCGGCTCAAACCCGCCGGCAGAACGAAACGCGTCGTCTGCCTCCATCTTCCTGAACAGTATGACATGCAGGACCCCACCTACCTCAGGCTGTTCCGAGAGCGCATCGAAGTATACCTCGCGAAGCTCTCCCTTGAGGGAGTTCCCTGACGCCGTCTATGAGCACCATTCCGTTCTTCGGTGAAATCTGCGGTCTGCTTACGGCCATGTTCTGGTCTGGCAGTTCCCTTGTTTTTTCGGCGGCAACGGTACGAGTCGGGTCGGTGCTTGTAAACATATCGCGCCTGATCTTCGCGCTCGGCTTCCTGGTTCCGGTTCTGCTCGTTCTGGGATGTGATACGGCTTTGAACCGCGCGCAGCTTGTGTATCTCGGCACAAGCGGTGTCATCGGGCTGGCGGTGGGTGATTCATTTTTGTTTCGTGCATACCGGCACATCGGCCCGCGCATCGCGATGCTGGTCATGTCCGCCTCTCCCGCCATCGCCGCTGTGCTTGCGTACGTTGTGCTGGATGAGAGGCTTCCGGTGCTGGGGGTGGTCGGAGTGGTCGTGACTCTCACCGGGATCGCCATCGTTGTGAACGAACGGCGGCTCGGGCCCGCGCACACGACGGAAGGGTTGGCATCGGGTGTGCTTTTTGCGTTTCTCGCGGCGATTACACAAGGAGTCGGTCTCATCTTCGCCAAGCTGGCGTTTCTTGAAGGAACCATCAACGGGTTCGTCGCGACGGCACTGCGCATCTCAGCGGCTCTTCTAGTGCTGCTCCCCGTAATGATACTCCTCGGTCGTGTTACCCACCCCGTGCGGACCTTTGCAAACGACCGTAAGGCGCTCGGTCTCACGTTGCTGGGTTCCGTGCTCGGTCCGTTCCTTGGCATCTCCGCAAGCTTGATGGCGGTGGCCTACACAACAGTGGGAGTCTCCGCCACACTGATGGCCACCGTCCCCATCATCATGCTTCCTATGGTCCGGATCATCCATAAAGAGCGCCTGACCTGGGGGGCGATTGCCGGCGCCTTCGTTGCTGTCGGCGGCGTCGTGATGCTGTTCCTGCACTAGTAGGTGACAAAGACCGGAGCGTGAGCAGGCTTGTCGTGTGAGCCCGGTCACAATGACGCAGTCACCTTCCCGTATATTGATGTACTACTATCCAAATTCCCATTTCTTGACAGACTGGTGATTTATTTGTATCTTTTCTTAGGAAATTTGCAGGTTTTAGTGCTTCTTCTTCGATGGCACCTTGGTCGCCAGACGAATGGGGGCAGAGTGCCCCCGCCGGGGAATCTATGGCACACACCTCAGGCCGATGGTGCTTTCGGTTTTTTTCCGACCGAACTGTTCGATGTTGTCCCTTTTCGACGTTACCTGATGCCTGCTAATGGTCTCAATCACCGTGATAGACTGAGAGACTGATATGAGAAAGCTTTCGACCTTTGTCCTTGCGGGAGCGCTCCTCACTTCTGTGTTGGCAGCAGGTGCCTATGCGCAAGCGACAAGGCTGGTTCTTCGCATTGCGGGAGACTCGACGGTTACGTGGACAGCTGGGCAGTCGAAAAACCTCACTATTACGGCCAGGACTGCGGCCGGGGCAGTATTCACCGGATACAACGGGTTGAAGAACCTGGTTTTTTCGGGAGCAAATCCGTCCCCCAACCCGGTCACTGCGCCGAGCGTCGTTGATAGTGCGGGAGTAGCGCGCAGTTTTTCCACAACAACAACGATAAAGTTCACGAATGGCGTCGCGAACGTTGCAGGGTCGAGCAATGGCGTGATGAGTCTGTACTCCGCCGAAATCGTCAACATCTCAGTTACCGACGGTTCCATAAGCTCGAGCGGGACAGACCGTTTGTCCGTCACGGTGAATCCGGCTGCCATAGGGAAATTCGTCTGGAACTTGACATCTCCGCAAACGAACGGTTCGGTTTTTGCAGGTACAAATACGCTTACCGCGCAGGATGATTGGGGGAATACCCTCAACTCGTATGATGCCGGATCCGGGTCCAACGCTGTTACCGTGACGTCGTCGCTAGGGGGCAGCATCACCGGTCTGGGTGCCCTGAACACGAATGTCCTGAATCAGACGGCAAATTTTGTGGGCGGTGTGGCGAATTTGACCACGCAGGGGATGACCTACACCGGAGTCGGGGGGACAGGGACATTCACAGCCACCAGCGGGACTGGAAAGTCCGGGACTTCGGGTTCCATCCAGATTAATGCCGCTCAGGCGACACGGCTGGTCCTGCGTACCGCAACGGGGGATTCATCAATCAATATCCAGGCAGGAAGCGCTCAGAACCTTAGGATCACCGCAAAGGATGCGAACGGAAACACAGACCTCACGTATGCGGGGTCAAAAAGCCTGACATTCTCAGGGGCCGACCCTTCGCCGAGCCCCGTGACCGCACCAACTGTCTCAAACAGTGCCGGGTCCAGCATTGCATTCGGCAGCGCGACATCAATCAACTTCGTAAACGGGGTGGCCACCGTCAGCGGTGGCAACAACGGCGTCATGCGTCTCTATCGCGCCCAGAGCAGGACGATAACGGTCACGGACGGTTCCCGCAGCTCATCAGGGAATGACGCTCTTGCCGTGACGGTGACTGCAGGAGCAGTCGGCAAGTTTGCATGGAGTCTGACCTCGCCTCAAACAAACGGGGTAGCCTTCACCGGGACGGATATTCTGACTGCGCAGGACGATTGGGGCAATACGGATTCATCGTTTGATGCATCGGCAAACCCCGTTACCGTGACCAGCTCACTCGGCGGGACTATCACCGGTCTTGGTTCGGGGGGCAACAATATTCTCAAC
>DAINBR010000016.1:0-5292 GCA_036732865.1 Bacteroidota bacterium
GGTGCACATCATCCCCGTCCGGGAGGACCTTGGCATCGGAGGATGCTGGAATGAGGCGGCGCATCATGCGCTGTGCGGACGGTTTGCGGTGCAGTTGGACAGTGACGATATGTACAAGGATGAAACAACGATACGGAGGGTGGTGGAAGCGTTCCGGGCGGAACGTTGCGCAATGGTCGTGGGGACATACCAGATGACCAATTTCGCCCTCGAGCCGATACCTCCAGGCATCATTGACCACAGGGAATGGACGCCCAGGAACGGTCGGAATAACGCATTACGCATCAATGGTCTCGGGGCCCCGCGGGCGTTCTTCACACCCGTGTTGCGGCGGATCAAGATCCCCAACGTCAGCTACGGCGAAGACTATGCGCTCGGACTTGCCATCTCACGTGAATACCAGATCGGTCGCATCTACGAACCGATCTATCTCTGCCGCAGATGGGAGGGGAATTCCGATGCGGATCTTGACATCACCAAGTTGAACGGATTCAATTTCTACAAGGACAAGATACGGACGCTGGAGCTTATGGCCCGGATCAATGTGATAAAGCGGAGGGCCAATGAGGCAAAGGCCGGCAAGACGACAACCAGGAAACGCTCCAAGGGAAGAACCCGCCGGTGAAGTGATGACTACACATCACCAGGATGCTGCAGCACATGTTGTCATCGCACCGAAGGAACTGGAGAGCTTCGGTGCGGGAGAATCGTTCTCATCCATCAGCGCGGCACTGCTAAGCCAACAGCGCGAAACCTGGCCGCTCCTCCGGAGCGGTTACGCCGGTCTGGAATCCGTACAGACGCGCAGCTTCGGGATCGACGGCTGTGTAGTCAAAGTGCAGTTCAATCCCGGACGGATCACTTCGTCGGCGGCCAAGGTCGATGAGAAGTCGATTCGCGAGAGACGGTGCTTTCTCTGTCTTGCACACCTCCCGGCGGAGCAGCGCGGTGTGGCATTCGGGGATTCGTATGTGATCCTCTGCAATCCCTTCCCGATATTTCCCGAGCATTTCACCATTCCTCATCGCGAGCACATTCCGCAGCGTATTGACGGATCGTTCGACGTGCTGCTGGATCTGGCAAAAGCGATGGCAGGCCGGTACACCCTCTTTTATAACGGTCCGCGTTGTGGCGCCTCGGCTCCCGACCATCTGCACTTCCAGGCGGGGCTGAAAGGATTCATGCCCGTGGACACCGAGTATCCGGAGATCATCCGGCGGAACGGCCGGTTGCTGAAGGAGTCGGATGAGTATCGTGTCCTGGCGGTGGACGGATGTCTCAGACGGTTCATCGCCCTGGAATCCTCATCCCGGCCGATACTCGAACGGGAGTTTGCAGGCCTCCTCTCCCGGCTCTCGGGAATCCTTTCCGACAAGGAAGAGCCTATGCTCAACATCCTGGCTTCGTATGAGAAGGAATGGAGGGTGCTTGTGTTCCCGCGGGCAAAGCACCGCCCATCTTTTTTCTTCGCTGAAGAGGACGAGAGAATCCTCATCAGCCCGGCCGCGGTTGACCTCGGGGGTGTATGCATCACCCCGCTGGAACGAGATTTTCAACGCCTGACCCGTGATCACATCACCGGGATGTTTCAGGAAGTGTCGCTGGGGAAACGGGAGTTTGAAGAACTCGCGCGTTCTGCGGATCACTGGTAGAGGTGATATTTCAGTGAGCGCGTTCTGAACGCCGCCGCCTTCGTCATGAAAGCTTCCTGGACATCCGCATACAGCATCTTTGCACTGAACGCCTTCCGCACTTTGTCCGATCCCATAACCTTGTCGAACATCCCGAGACGGGACGCATCTGCGAGTTGAAAGGGGTTCCTGTCCGGATAGAGTTCGTTATGCACCTGGAGAAAGCGGAATTGCATACCGAGCAGGTCCACCTTCTGTTCATCCGTGAAGTGGATCTGCACCCCGTGGAGCGCTTTCCCGGTCGACTTTCCGTAGAATGGCTTGAAAGTGACAGGGCGGAATATCACGCCGTCCAGATGCAGCCCGTTCATGCGTTCGGCCATCTGTGCCGGGTCGATCCATTCGGCCGCAAAGACCTCGAACGGCAACGTATACCCCACACCCTCTGAGATTACCCCGAGCTCACCCAGCACACCGGTGCTCACGTAGTGCATTGCGGTACTCCCGTGGGGAACATGCGGAGACGCGGGTACCCACCGCAATCCTGTTTGTTCGAATACCATGGAACGCTTCCAGCCTTCCATGGGCACGACCTGCAGTGAACACCGCACGCCGCCTGCAAGCATGCCCTCGCTGTTGAGCATCTGCGCCAGCTCGCCGCACGTGAGCCCGTAAACATAAGGGATGGCGAACTGGCCCACGAATGACTCCCATCCCGGTTCCACCAGACTCCCTTCCACGCGCAGTCCTCCCAGTGGATCCGGGCGGTCAAGCACGAGGAACGGGATCTTCTGTTCGGCCGCGGCTTCCATTGCCTTGCCCATCGTGCTGATATACGTGTAGGAGCGGCATCCGATATCCTGGATATCGTACACCAGGATGTCAATACCCTCCAGCATCGTGGGTGTGGGTTTCCGGGTTGCACCGTAGAGTGAATACACGGGAATGCCTGTCCGTTCATCGGTGTACGTATCGACCCTGTCCCCCGCGGCGAAATCGCCGCGGACACCATGCTCCGGGCCGAAGAGCGCGACAAGCTGCACTCCGGTGGCATCATGCAGTATATCAATTGTCGAGCGGAGTGACGCGTCTACTCCGGTGGGATTGGTTATCAGGCCTACTCGTTTGCCTTTGAGGAGATCGAAATTCCTCTCACGGAGCACTTCGATGCCGGTCTTGACCGCCGGTTCGCCACCGGGGGCATTCAACGAAGCGGCACAGAGTACTATGGTCAACATGACGAGCGTGCGCATACAGTCTCCCATAAATGAGGATGAATACTTCGCGTAAGCTACGGACGTGCGCGTACATTGTCAACCGGCGTCACCTTGATTGTCGCCATACCATTCGGTACATTTTATACTGAGTGCTTACGTCTTCCCTCTGAACTCTCCCGGAGATGTCCATTCCATGAGTGCGAAGCCCGTCTTTGTTCTCGGTGCCGATGGTGGAGGCACAAAGACCCTGGGAGTTCTCGCTGACGACGAGGGAAATGAGCTGGCACGGTTCCAGGTCGGGCCCGGTAATCCGAATGTTGTGGGTGTCGAGGGGGCGGCGGTTAACATACTAGACCTCGTGGCCGCCTGTTGTCAGCGGGCGGAGGTCCGACCCTCTTCTCTGGGCACAATCGTCTGTGGTCTGGCGGGGGTTGGAAGTCTGGCAGTGCGCGACCGTCTTGCAGAGGTATTGCGTGTGGGAGGAATTGCGCGCGGTTGGGAGCACTTGCGATTCGTCTTAGAAACTGACGCTCGCATCGCACTTGAGGGGGCGTTCGGAGGGGATGCAGGAATCGTGGTCATCGCCGGCACGGGATCCAGTCTCATCGGCAAGCTGCCCGATGGCAGCGTCACCATGGTGGGTGGGTGGGGGAGGTTGCTGGGTGACGAGGGGAGCGGGTTTGCAATTGGGTTGGAAGCAGTTCGTGCTGTGGCGCGTGACATCGACCAGCGAAGCGAGGCAGGGATGCTTCGCTCCATGTTTGCTGAACGGTGCGGTTGGGGAGGGCGCGATGCCATCATAGCCGCAATATATCAGGAAAAATATGACGTTGCCTCTCTTGCGCCGGTCGTGCTCGAGGCGGCAGGGAACGGTGACCCGACGGCAAGGGCAATTCTCGTGGCCGCCGCCGGCCAGCTCATCGACCAGCTAGGCGCGATGGTAAAGCGCATGGGGTCACTACCGTCGGTGGGTGTGGTCTTTGTCGGGGGACTGATAGAGCACGAAACTCTCTACTCACAGATCGTTGCTGATGCTGTCCATCAACGGATTCCGCAGGCCAGGATTCATCCTGCAAAGTTCCCTCCGGTCGGCGGCGCGGTCATTATGGCATTGAATCTCCAGGCGAGGAAATAGATGCGTGCAGTGAAAACGTACGGACCAACAGGTCTTGTCGTTCTTGTTTCGGTTGTCATCCTTTCCTGCGCACCGGGCGGTGTCGCACCTCTGCCGGAGCGCGTCGTCCCCGTTCCGGTGCCGCCCAAGCTATCGTGGGTCGACAGTGTCCTTGCCGGGATGACCTTGGAAGACCAGGTGGGACAGCTCGTGATGATCGGTGTGTACGGCCACTACTTTAGCTCAGAAAGCGATGAGTATGCCCGTCTGGTACACCTGGTGAGGGAGCGGCGCGTGGGTGGAGTTGTCTTGTGGCCGGGGGACGTGATGGCGGCGGCGGTGCGGCTGAATTCGCTTCAGCGACTCGCCAGTGTCCCTCTGCTGGTTAGTGGGGATTTTGAGCGCGGTGTCGCCATGCGAGTTCGTCGTGCAACGCCATTCCCGGACGCCATGGCCGTTGGTGCCACCCGCGACCCCCGCCTTGCCTATGATGTCGCTTACGCCATCGCACGCGAGGCCCGTGCCATCGGCGTGCACCAGAATTTTGCTCCAGTTGCCGACGTGAACACCAACCCGTGGAATCCCGTTATAAATACCCGTTCATTTGGTGATTCGCCGGCTCTCGTCCGGGAAATGGCAGCCGCTTTCGTCCGTGGATCGTTGGATGGTGGCGCGTTGCCGACTGTGAAACACTTCCCCGGCCATGGTGACACCGGCGTGGACTCGCATATGGAATTGCCCGTCCTGCAACTGACCAGAGAGCGATTGGACTCTGTCGAGCTCGCGGCCTTTCGCGGCGCAATCGAGGCTCATGTACCTTCGGTGATGATCGCACACATTGCCGTTCCTGTGCTGGATTCAGTGAACGTGCTTCCGGCGTCACTCTCCCGGACCATCGTGTCGGAAGTATTGCAGAAAGAGATGAACTTCCGGGGCCTGGTGATCACGGATGCGCTGGATATGCAGGGGGTGACGCGCGGGTATTCCGCTGCAGAATCCGCAGTCCGGGCCGTGAAGGCCGGCGTTGACGTCGTGCTCATGCCGCCCGATGAAGAGTCGGCGATTGCCGCACTGGTTTCTGCGGCGCGTTCGGGAGAGATCACGCGGGAACGGTTACTGACATCGGTGCGCAAGATTCTCACAGTGAAGCAGCAACTCGGACTTGACACAGTGCGGACGGTCGACGTCGATCGGATCGACCGGGTGGTCGGTATCCGTGCGCATCAGATGCTGGCGCGGACGGTTGCCCGCAATGCCGTGACATTGCTGCGGAACCGGAAGGCGATCCTCCCGTTGCAGCCCTTCGGCCGCCATCGCGTCGTGTCGGTGG
>DAINBR010000016.1:5302-18692 GCA_036732865.1 Bacteroidota bacterium
GGGTGCGCACTCCACGACCCAGCAGGTGGGAAGCTACTTCCATCAACTCCTGCAGCGCCGGAACGGGAGCATCGAAGTGTTGCGTCTTGACCCCCGGAGCAACGATGAGGCAATGAAGTATGCCGCCGCCCGTTTGCGGCGAGCGGATATGCTGCTGTTGCCGGTATTTGTGAAAGTCCGCTCTTCGTCCGGACGAATCACGATGCCTCCGCAACTTCTGCCGTTTCTCAAGCGCGTCGAGGCGGAGGATGTGCCAACGGCCGTCGTGCTGTTTGGCAGCCCGTATCCCGCGGCGCGGTTCCCCAAGGCGGATGTTCTGATGTGCACCTATGGTGACACGGAACCGCAGGTCGAAGCCGCAGTCGAAGCGCTCTTTGGCGAGATCCCGATTGGCGGGAAACTGCCGGTCAGCATTCCGGAAAGTTACGTTGCCGGGACGGGTCTGGTCATTGCTATGGACCGTTTGCGCAGGGACGATCCGGCGGCAGCCGGTTTTGAGCCCGGCAAATTGCGCAAACTGGATGATATCGTTGAAGCGGCAATCGGGGATTCCGCATTTCCGGGTGCACAGCTGGTCGTGGTGAAGGATGGGGTCATAGCGTATGCCAGTGCATACGGCACGCAGACCTATGATATCGCTGCGCCACTGATCGACGACAGGACGCTTTTTGACCTGGCTTCTGTCAGCAAAGTGATCGGCACAACGGCCGCGGCAATGAAGCTGTATGACCAGGGTAAGTTGCGGATGGATGACCGGGTGGCCACGTACCTGCCGCAGTTCACCGTCGGCAAAAAGGCGGAAATTACTATCAGACACCTCCTCACACACAGAGCCGGATTCCCTCCCTTTAAACGGTTCTTTCTTGTGTGCAAAACTGCAGCGGAAGCACTGGACTCTGTTCTTGCGACCGAATTGCTCTGGAACCCGGGTGACACCACCGTGTACAGCGACATCGGGATGATCACGATGGGCAAGGTCATCGAGAAGATCGCCGGTATGCCGCAGGATAAGTTCCTCGAGTCGGAGTTCTATGGTCCACTGGGTATGAAACATACTCTATACAATCCACCCCGCGAGGTATGGGAGAATGTGGCGCCCACGGAAATCGACACGCTCTGGCGGAAAATGCTCGTGCGGGGGATTGTGCACGACGAAAATGCAAACATACTCGGGGGGGTGGCAGGCCATGCCGGTTTGTTCTCCACGGCTTCGGACCTGGCGGTCTACACTCAGATGCTCCTGAACAAAGGAACCTATGCGGGGGTCCGCTATTTGTCGGACAGCACCGTCGAGGCTTTCACGGCCAGACGGGTGGGGCGGGAGGACCGCTACCTTGGATGGGACATGAAGTCCCCGACAGGTTCCTCGGCCGGCTCGCTTTTTTCTCCGTCATCGTTTGGGCACACGGGGTTCACCGGTACGTCAGTGTGGGTTGATCCGGATCGCCGGATCAGTCTGATACTTCTGACTAACCGCGTGCATCCGACACGCGCAAACACGAAGATTTCCCGGGTGAGGCCGGCGATCGCCGATGCGGTCATCCGGGCTCTCGCCGAACAGTAAGAGCGCACTCATCCAGGGATTCCACCTTCATGGGTTTGACCCGGTCGGCAGTCTTCGTGACCTTTTGGCTTCCGTATTCCCTCCTGTTTGCGCACTATGCTGAGCCGAACGGGATGTCCCAGGACCTTGTGCGCGCCGTCCCCAGTCAGTCGTTTGCTGCGGGTGACTTGCATGCACTCATGTTCGGTGACCTCTGGCGCGAAGCCTGGACAACGGAAGTGTCTGTGGAAGGATTTGCCCCCCAGGGAAAAGAAGAGCCTCGCTATACTTTCCGTTCGCTGCGACTGGATCCTGCAGACGTTTTCCCTCCCGATGTCCTAAAGGGATTTTCCCCGGATTTGCTGGACGACCTGGTGGCCGGCACTTACCCCTACGCCGATGTGATTGTGGACCGTCTCAGTGCTGCCCTGGATCTCCCGGCGCGCGACTCCCGGATCGCAGTGATTCCTGCAGGATCACCGAATGGAGCCAGTGCTTCTGAAAACCCAAGCCGGATGGGTATCCTTTCTTCTGCAATACCTGCCGACCGCGATACGAAATTGTGCGATACGCCGACTGTCCTGAAGTTTGCCGGCGGGAATCCGGATGAAAGGATTGACGTCTTGCAGGTGCTCAAGATCCGGTTGATGGATCTCCTGCTGAGCTCATGGTGCGATGCCTCAGCACAATGGAGATGGACGCCGACCGAAGTTCAAGGCATCAGGATCTGGAAGCCGGTCGAAGTTCCCCACCCCCTGGCATTCTGTCGGTACGACGGTGCGTTGTCAATCGGCTCAAGGTTTATGGTCGCACCGTTGCCAAGTTTCTTTGACGATTATCCCGATATCAAGGATCTTACCTGGCATACCCGTCATCTTGACAGAGGTCTCCTCTCCTCTTTGTCAAGGCATGCGTTTGATTCTTTGGCGGCATTTATTGTCCGGCGCATAACGGATTCTGTGATGCAGAGTGCATTCGAGACAATCCCTCCGGAGCGCCGGGCTGCTGATGGTGCCCTATTGGGCGGGTTGTTGCAGAGCAGGCGCGCGGACTTATGCAGGCTGGCGGAGGATTACTATGACCTGCTGGCACAGACAGTGGACATTCGCGCCACAACGGCGACGGAGTGGATTGAGGTAACCCATCATGACACTGCCCGGCTTTCCGTTGAAATCTATGCGCGAACACCCGGTGGCACCAGGGACAGCACACGCTGTTCGTTTTCGCGCACATTCCTGTCCTCGGAGACCGATGAGGTGCGGTTGTACACCGGAGGCGGCAACGACTATGTGCACATGAGCGGCGCGCACATGAGTGGAGTGGGGCTCCGTCTGATCACCGATGGCGAGGTCAGTAAGCCCCACGGGGGGGACAACCCGGAAATCTTCGATCAGGATGTCGAGTCCGAAGGTGTTGATCTTGATGAGGATGTGTTGGTGAAGAAGCCCGCAGCTTCGGAGGACCGTGGATCATCGTGGCAATTTGGAGTAATGCTGGACTATCATGACGAGTACGGCCCGCTCATCGGTTGTGGTCCGGTTTACTACCGTTACGGATTCCGTGCGGTCCCGTATGCATGGATGATCAGTGCGATTGGGGGGTACGCCCCTGTCGAAAGAACTGGACGCCTCCGGCTTCTCTTGGACACGCGCACTTTGATCACCGGGGCCAGTTTTAGGTTGAGCGCCCTGGTGTCAGGATATGAGATGTCGAGCTTCTTTGGGGTGGGGAATGAAACGGAACTAGAGGAAGGCCGGGGAATTGAGTACTACAGACCGCACCTGCGGGAATATCGACTGGCATCGTCGTTATATCTCCCGCTGTCATCGATTGTACAACTGGGAGTGTTAGGCTCGGCGAACTATGTGCGTGCGGATGACCGGGCAGACCGTTATGTGAACAGCATCCGCCCGTATGGAGTTGAAGGACTCGGTTACTTCGGTGTTGGCGCGGCGGTGCAGGCTGATTCACGTGATGAGCCCGCGTATCCACAGCACGGTTTCTTCTTCCGCGTCGGCGGGACGATGTATCCCGCTACCCGCGGTCTCACCGGGCCGTTCAGCAGGAGTCAGTGTGATCTGCGTGCGTACTTCGGTGGGAGTGAGACACCTGCCCTTACGATGGCTTTCCGGATGCGGGGAGAGAAGGTCTGGGGCGATGTTCCGTACTTTGAGCAGGCGAATCTCGGCGGGTGGAACGCGCTACGTGGACTCACACCGGGACGGTACATCGGTGATGCGCTTATCCTCGGGACTGTGGAGCTGCGTGCATCACTCTGGCGCTTGAACTTCATTGTCCCTTCGACACTTGGAGTTTCCTGCTTCGGTGAATCGGGGCGTGTGTTCGTTGAGGGTGAAACCTCGTACCGCTGGCACGCGTCTTATGGCGGGACGGTCTGGGTGGCCCCTTGGTCGAGGGACAATACAATCAGTGTTATGGTGGCGGGTTCTAAGGAAGGGGTGGAGGTGTATCTTGATTTTGGAGTAGGATTCTGACCCGGAATTGCGTTTTTTTTGGCGAGTTCGTATATTAAATATTCCGTGTTGAGTTTGATCTGGACGGGTAGCTCAGTTGGTAGAGCAAAGGACTGAAAATCCTTGTGTCGGCGGTTCGATTCCGTCCCCGTCCACAAAAGCGGTGTCATCAGTGATGGTGGCACCGTTTGTTTTTCCTCGATTTCACGTCCTCTTGTACGCAATTCTGTCAACACTTTTGTCGTCTCGTTCATCATCCTACTCCAACCTAACGGGAATCCAGTCACTGGTCAACTGGAATCGGTCGGGGTGGGTCGGGAGGTCGTGAACATCACAACACGATGTGGCTTAACCAATGGATTTCGTGGCTAATGACTTTGGACACACTTTTCCCCCTCGACGGGAGGCGAGTGCAAGAGGATTCTCCCCTTGTGAAAGTTAACCATTTTCACGACCATTCATATAACAAGTGACCACACTGGACCCAAGAAATGCAGCAAGTGTTTGATACACTCGCCGAATACGCCTTCTCTGATAAGATACGAACTGTCACAATGGCATTTGTGCTAGTTCTCCTAGGTTTCGTTGTATTCGCGGTTTGCCTGACATATCGTCCTTCCGATTTCGACGATGTAATTCTATTGTCGTCAGTCGCTCGCGTGGAAAACCCGTTATCGTATTTTATCGGGGATTTCGGTTATGGGAACAACGCTTATCGTCCGTTACAATCGGTACTATTGTGGCTGTCGTACAGACTGTTTGGGGTCTTCGCGTTTCCGAATCAACTGTTTAATCTCTTGCTCCACCTTGCAAACCTCTTCCTGCTACTCAGAATAGTCAAGAGAATCCAGCTTGACCAAGAACTAGTATTCCTAATCGGTGCTGTGTTTCTTGTCTCGCAACATACGTACAGTGCACCAGCGTGGGTCTCAGACCGCGCAACCCTCCTAGCAGCATTCTTTCTTTTGCTGCTATTGGACCACCTGGTCCAGACGGGTGACCAGTCTCGACTCCCTTCATTGACGTATGTTGTCATCCTTAGCGTCCTCGGACTCTTGAGCAAGGAGAGTGGGCTGATAGCAGTGCTATTTGTTGCGTTCTACGCAGCGAAGATTCCGCTCCCCCGAGCGTATCGATTGAGACTTCTAGTCATCAGTAGTAGTCTGGTAGGGGCATATTATCTAAGTCGGTACTTTGTGTTCAGCGGACATTTCGTGACTTTCTTTTCACAACAAGGACATATTTTTCTCGTTCAGTATTATGCTTCTTTCGACAATCTTCCCGTGTACCTGCAACCGATTGCCATTGCTGAGAATATAGGCAAAGCACTTGTCGGGCTTGGTCTTCCCGTTTTTACGTCTATCGGGCGTCTGTATTCTCCAACTGAAATGTTGGTCAGCTTTCCTTTGTGGGGTGCTAACGCAGCGGTGGCGTTGTTTGTGTTTCGCAGAAGACTGACATCACACCAAGTCCTGGGAGTTGTGATTGTTGTGTTCAATGCGCTCGCTCACTACTTACTGTATCGACATAGGGTGGAGTATATTGCGTGGATTGGATTCTGCATCCTGGTAGCGGGGTCACTCGTCGATTCAGACAAGCTGAAGACCAAACTGCTATTGAAAACCCTCCTGGTCTTGTTGCTACTGTCTAGCTTGGTTTCTGTGACGCTCTCTTTAAGGGGAATGGAAAGTGCGAGATTGGAGGAAATTGAAAAGTATTCATTCAGTCGAGTGTTTGATGCGGGCGGAGCGCGCATCGATAGCAGTATCACGCGTGCAATAACAAATCGATATGGAAAACGTTGATGTGGAGGTTGGCATCACTTTCAGAGACTGTATAAGCAGTTGACCTAAGGAAAGGCGACGCAAGAGCGGGAAGAAGACAAACAGAATCAAGGGTCTACCGCGCGGTCAAGGTGTGTGTTACATTTCGAATCTCGTCTAATCGTACTCCCTCTTGAAAACTGAAACTTCCTTTCCCTCGAAGCGAAGCAGATAGAAACCCCCATCCTCACCCTCCCAGATTGGAACAAATATGCGAAGACGCGGAAATTGTTGAAGAAGGTGTTCGAGGTGGAACCGAGGAAGTCCAACGTACTACACCACACACGCCACTCCCAGATGGGAAATTCATTTCCAACAGTATTCAAAGAAGTTCCAGTGTTCTAAAGAAGATGTCGTCACCGCAATCGCAAATCTATGTCATTGACACCGCGATTGTTCGGGGCGAACGCGACACGACGAGGCATCTGTATTCATTCAACGCCAAGGCTAGGATGACTTCAGATGTGACGCAGCAGCTCATTCGAGACCAATGGGTGGATTCTGAGAGGTATACATACACCTATGATGCAAGCAACAATATGCTCATATATCTGAACGCTGGACGTACACCTATGATGCAAATGGGAATAACCTCTCCCAGTTGGACGAACACTGGTCGAATGGTCAGTGGGTGTATTCGGGACGCACAATCTCCACCTATGATGCAAGCAACAATGTGCTCACCTACCTGTATGAACAATGGTCGAATGGTCAGTGGGTTGGCATTAATCGCATCACTTGGACCTATGATGCAAACAGCAATGAGCTCACCGTCTTGGAAGAACAATGGTCGGCCAATGAGTGGGTAAATTTTGGGCGCGGGACTTGGACCTATGATGCTCAAGGGAATCTGACGTCATTTTGGTTCTACGGTTGGGTCAATTCTTCCTGGACACCATCGGATGCCTGGAGGTGGGCTTGCACTGACAGTGCAGGCAACTACTATGCATACCTGGGGTACAATTTCACTCTTGCACGTAGACTGATTGTTACGGGAGTGGCGTCTCAAAGTGGGAACGTGCCTGCCGTGTACTCCTTGTCGCAGAACTACCCGAACCCCTTCAATCCGAGCACAACCATCCGCTACGGCCTGCCCAATCGTTCTCGCGTGAGCCTGACGGTCTACAACACCTTAGGTCAGCAGGTTGCGCTTCTTCCGAATGGGGAGCAGGAGGCAGGGTACCACGATGTGCAATTTGATGGCAACGGGCTCTCAAGCGGCGTGTATTTCTGTCGTTTGCGGGCAGGCGATTTCATCCAGACGCGCAGGATCCTTCTTCTCAGATAGTGCCATTTGTCCCCCCTTGTGGGAATGCGAAAATCTGACATCTGAGTCCCGACACTTCCGTTATACCTCCCAACCAAGCTGCAAACCCGACTAACATGTCTTGTCTCTAAATAGAGTATTTCCTTTCACCCACCAAGATATACCGAATGCTATCAATGCAACAGATTCGAGTATCAGGACCGGATTCATCGCTGCAAGAAACGTCCGCCGCAGAAAGAGCGTATAGATAGCAATACTGGCGATTGCGACAATCATCACAATTCCGCAAAGACTATAGATCACATTCCGTCGTCTCTTTTCCCTGCCCATGACCCCCGGGTGACGTCTGGTAAAGAGGAACAATGAATTGAACGACAACGCAAGAAAGAATAGTGCACTGAAGGCCAAATGAATGATTCCGGATATGTCGTCATTGACGAGGAACAGTCCAACTCTGACAATCTTACCGGAATACATCGCAGTGGGGAAGAGAACCATCCCCAGTGCAAAGATCCCGCTAAGTTTTGCCATGGTGTCGTCGATTCTCTCATAGCCTTTATACGACATCAGGAAGAGCGCAACGCCGCTCGATATACCGACCAGAAAATCACGCATATGCGTGTAATAGTAACCGCTTATTGACCCCTGCACGCCAGATTCACCGTGTGCAAATCCTCCAAGGACCACGATAAAGGGCAGCGACATTCCCAGGAAACCAATCAATCTCCGCATCGCCAGATACGAGATGATGATGCTTCTTTCTCGATGTATTGTCATCTCGATACCTCTACCTCATTACTTGCCCGCAGAGTATTTGTATCAGAATAATTCTACAAGCGAGACACATCTCGAGTCCCCAAAACGAAAGAATCTCCATCATCTTTCGAATCCGGAGATTCTCCCTCTCAATCCCAGCCGACTCAGTCCGGGTGGAGTAGTATTCGCCGCAAATTAATGATTATCAGTCTGAGAGGCAACATGCTCAAAACTTTCGGAGGGATGGCAGATGGTATGAATGACGTTGCTGGAAACGATGATCAGAAACTCGATCCGGGAGACTTGTGTTGGTCATCTTATGCTGACGATGGCATCACACCTTTGGTCACTGGCAGGCGGGGGAAATAACATGACCGAGTCCGCTTCCTTCGACTTGTACCAAAACTATCCCAGCCCTTTCAACCCTTCTACCTCCATTCGTTTCGCTGTGCCCCGGAGGTCACACGTTCTGCTTGCGGTTTTCAACACCGTCGGACAGCTGGTTGCACGTATAGTCAATGCGGAAATGGATGCCGGCTCCTCCAGGAAGAAGAAAGACAAATAACGGGAACCTCAGTGAGGGGGAGGAGTGTTAGTATATCAGACGACCAAGTCTGAAATAGATGCCACTTTCATAGCATCCGGCCGTCGAAGGCCGATTTTTTGTTGATCAAGCAGGGAGCAGTTATGGAAACCGTGAAGACGACAACGATCAAACATCTGGTCACTGAGGATTACAGAGCAGCCGCAGTGTTTGAAAAATATTCGATTGACTTTTGCTGCAACGGCGGGAAGTCACTCGACGCAGCCTGTGCGGAACGGGGGCTCGATGTGGCAACGGTTCTTGGGGAATTGCAGGAACTCAAGCGTTCCGGCCCGGGAGCTGGCATCCGGCCGGCTGAATGGGAGCTCGATATGCTGGCGGATTTTATCGTAAACAATCATCACCACTATGTCAGCCATGCGTTGCCGGTAATACTGCCTCATGTTTTCAAGGTGCTGTCAGTCCATGGGGCCAATCACAGCGAACTCCAACCCATCGCAGACCGCTTTCGCGAAGTTGCCCGGGAGCTCACGCACCACATGCAAAAAGAAGAGATGGTGCTGTTCCCGTATATCAAGGCCCTAGTTGTCGGTGGACGTGAAGGCAGGGCGATGAATGCACCGCCGTTCGGGACGATTCGCAATCCGATCCGAATGATGGAATCCGAGCATGTGTCGGCAGGGGACGCGATGTCGTTCATCCGCGACGCGAGCAAAAGTTACACACCTCCGCCGGACGCCTGCACAACAACCCGGGTGACGTACAAGGAGCTGGAGGAGTTTGAACGAGACCTGCACCAACATATCCATCTGGAAAACAACATCCTCTTTCCGAAAGCAATCGAGCTTGAGGAAAGACTCCTGGCGCGCGTGTAGCTCCTATTTCTGCCACGCTTAACGAATAGTTGAATCCGGCCGGCATTCAATCACAACGCGGCACCCCCTCCCGGCACACGTTGCTTCTCTCTCCGCCGTACTGTAGATTAGTGTGGCCATTCCGGCCGGCATTTCCTGTGCGTTCAACAGACGGGGATCACCATGCGTTCACTCATTTTGACTTTGTTTGTTCTTCTGCTCTTTACCGTCGTTGCTCCGGCGGGTGAACTCTACGGGACGATCACCGATGGGACCAGGCCGATTGCTGCGGGTGTGAAGGTGACCATCGGCGTCTCCGAAAAGGTCTACTCGGTCGAAACCGATAAATTCGGGTCCTACCGCGTTTTCGTAAAAGAAAAGGGGAAGTGTGTGCTCACCGTGCACCTGAAGGACCAGACTGCATCGGCGGATCTTTTCTCGTACGACAGATCCACCCGCTATGACTGGATTCTTGAGGTCCGCAACGACAAGGCGTTGCTGCGGAGGAAATGAACATGGAGCAGGAAAAAAAGCGGGATGGTTGGGACAAACTGGCTGTCCTCCTGCAGTCGGGGGGAGGGCTGATGACCGCAGTCACCGTGACGATCCTGGGGTTCATCGGATCTAACTACCTCAAGGATAGGGAAAGTGCTGAATCGGCATTGCGCGAGCGGATGCAGGCCAACGAAGCCAATATCAGAATCTACACCGAGCTCATGAGCCGGCGCGAAGAAGCGGAAAGCGCGCTCCGCAAGGATATGTTTGTCTCCATGATTCAGACGTTTTTGAAACCCGGTTCGGGTTCGCTCGACGAGAAGGTGCTCAATCTGGAGCTTCTCTCCTACAATTTCCATGAATCCCTCAACCTCAAGCCCCTTTTCATCTATCTCGACAAACAGGTCCAGGCGGCGCAGGGGCCGTCGAAGAAAGAACTGACCGACCGGCTCCACAGGGTTGCCACCGAGATTACGCGGAAACAAATGCTTGTCCTCGAAGGGGCGGGCTCGAAGTTCGACCGTTTCGTCGACCTGGATTTTCTGAGAAGTAACCCCGGAGGCATCTCGCTGGATGAAGGAACGCTCACACTCGATGGCATTACTCGTAATTTCGCCCTAATTGTCCAGGAGGCGGATCTGGCCAAAAAGGAGCTCAAGTTCCGGCTTGAAGTCAGGACGCCAAAGGATACCCTCGGAAACGTTGAGACCAACAGCGCGGAATTCTGGGTGGGGTTCTTTGACTTCCCGATGATTGATAACACGCGACTGGATCACGACCAACGCTGCTCACTTGTGCTGAACGCCTTTGAGGACAACAGTGTCGACATCACTGTCGCGTTCTTCCCGGGGTCCTACGCAAGTCTCAAGGAAAAGCCTTATTACCAGGAGGTTGTGCAGAACCTTATGAAAACAAATGCCGCATTCAATGTCGACAAGCGAGGCAAATAACCATTCGAAGGACCATCGCGATGAACGGAATTCCTGTCTTGCACGTCGAAGGCGACTGTATCGCCAGAGCGTGGGAGAATTCTCTGATCGAGCTCCACAAAGAAGGCTGCCGTATCAAGACGCAATATGACAAACCAGAAGACCCTCCGAGTATCGACGCGACCATGCTGATCACGATTCACAATCCGCTTGCAGAGCCGATGATTCACATGGATTTCCCGGGCGGCCCCGAAGACCTGCAGGAGTACACCATGGAGGTGTGTGAAGGCATCAAGGATCATCTCGTTCGCAGGCCTGACGATCCGGAAGACACGCGATGGGAGTACACCTACCATCAACGCCTTTTCGGATATACTCTCCCCGGAATCCCGTCCTCAGACCAGATTGAGACGATCTGCCAGAAACTTGCCGCAACCCCATATTCACGCCGGGCGCAGGCCATCACCTGGAAGGTATGGGAAGACAATGAGTGCTATGATCCCCCATGCCTGCAGAGCATCTGGTGCCGGATAACCGAGGAGGAGGGGAAGAAGTTGCTGAGCATGAATGTGCGGTTCCGCTCCAACGACGCCTACAAGGCCGCGTTCATGAATATGTTCGCGCTTGTGCAGTTGGAGAAGAAGATTGCAGAATCCATCTCGGCCAAGACCGGAGAACTCGTCGTCCCGGGGAGGTACTGTCACATTGCTGACAGTTACCACATCTACGGCTCTTACTTCCGTGAATTCGAGGGACGATTCCTGGGCGCCCTTAACAAACGCACATTCGAGCAGCGGACGATGGAGTATCAAAACATTCGCGAGATGATGGAGTCCGCACGTCCCGGAATCCTGGAAAAGGCGAGGGCAATGACGCGCTGAGGAATGTCCCCGATGATCGAACGCGACTATATTATGCGGATGATTAACGTGCTAGTGGCGGCGATTGTCCGCGTTCTTGCCTTGAAAGTCAAGAAGGAGTATCCGCAGGCATTGCAGGAGCTCCAGTCCACGGGGAAGGCGCTTCTCGGCATCGACAGAACACTGGTCGACCAATTCTCCGTCGACCAGTTGATGCAGCTCTTCGGGGCGGATCTCTCCGTAGCCGTTCCGAAGTCCTATGTCCTGGGAGTGCTCCTGAAGGAGGAAGCGGAGATACACGCGTTGATGTCTGATGACGCCCGCGCTGGCACACTCCTTCTCAAGTCACTGGACCTCCTCATCGAGACATATCTCCGCTTCGACGAACCGGTCGAATCCCGGCATCTTGAGCACATTGACGGGCTCCTTGAGAAGCTCGGACTGGCTTCGATCCCGGCCGGCCTTCTCAAGAAAATCTTCAGGTACCAGGAGGCCCTGCACCGCTACGCGAAGGCCGAAAACGCGCTGTATGCAGTCTTGGACTCGGAGCCGGCGTTTGCGCAGGAAGGTATACAGTTCTACCGTCGTCTCCTCAAGAAAACCGATGAAGAACTTGCCGCCGGAAACCTGCCGAGGGATGAGGTCCTTGAAGGGCTTTCAGAATTGAAGTAGTGGCCGTCAACTCCCCTTATTCCCCGCCCGCCTGGTTGGCAAGATAGTTCTGCAATCCCATCTGTTCGATCTGATCGCGCTGTGCTTCGTTCCAGTCGAGATGGTCTTCTTCCATCTTCAGGATCCTGATAAGGAGATCCACGGATGCCTGGTCTGCGACTTCATGTGCGAGCGCAATCGCACTGTTGTAAGCGCGCACCGCGCCTTCCTCTGACTCCTTGTCATTCGTCACCATGTCGGCGACAGTCTTACCGATCTTTATCGGATTCAGTCTGGAGACAACCGGTATCCCCTCAAGGAAAAGAATCCGTTTGATCAGCCATTCCGCGTGGTGCATTTCTTCAATGGCCTGTTTTTCGATGGCTTTGTGAAGCAGTTCGTATCCCCAGTTGTCGCACATTTCCGAATGGACCATATACTGGTTGACCGCGGTCAATTCATCGGCCAGCAGCTGATTGAGGATGGCAAGCAGCTTTTCATTTCCCTTCATTGCATTTCTCCTGTTTTCATGGCGGTGAGGCCCAAATGATGCTGTAACATACGGAACCGGACGACGCATGTCAACTTTCACGACCTGAGCGAGCGGTCACGTTGGCGATCGGTCAGCCGCCGCTTCTTGTCTTTGCGAGTTATCCGCCGTACATTTCACAGTTCTGCATAATCGAACGCTGAACATGACTGACACCGTAAACAAACAAAGCGCTCTCCTTGTAGCCTCACTCGCATCATTCCTGACCCCTTTCATGGGGTCATCGTTGAATGTAGCCTTGCCAAGCCTCGGGGATGAATTTGCCATGAGTGCGGTCCTGCTCAGTTGGGTGCCGACATCGTACCTCCTTGCCTCGTCGGTGTGTCTTGTCCCGTTCGGCAGGCTGGCGGATATAGTCGGACGCCGCCGGATCTTTCTCATCGGGATTCTGTTGTACACCGTTTCGTCATTGCTGTGTGCCGTCGCACCCGGTGCCGGATTTCTGATCGGGGCTCGGGTCCTCCAGGGAATCAGTGCCGCACTGATGTTCGGCATGAGCATTGCCATTCTTACCTCGGTGTTCCCTGCGAGCGAGCGGGGAAAGGCGCTGGGGATCAACTCCGCCGCAGTCTACATCGGACTCTCTCTCGGGCCTTTTGTCGGCGGGATCCTGACGCAGCAACTTGGATGGCGCAGCATCTTCT
>DAINBR010000017.1:0-18603 GCA_036732865.1 Bacteroidota bacterium
AAGTGCTGTATCGGCTTCTACTCTTTTGAGTGTCTCGGCCAGGTGCGTGCCGTCAACGTTTGAGACGAATTGCACCCGGAGAGATGGAGAGGCATACGCCCGCAATGCCTCGGTGACCATCACCGGCCCCAGGTCGGAACCCCCGATACCGATATGGACAACATCCGTGATGCGTTTCCCCGTATACCCTTTCCATGTTCCCCCCCGCACTTCCGCCACGAAGGAGCGCATATGCTCCAGGACGGCGTTCACATCGGGCATTACGTCCTTTCCATGGACGTAGATCGGGCGATTGCTCCGGTTCCGTAGCGCAATATGCAGCACGGAACGTCCCTCGGTGAAATTGACCGGCTCGCCCTTGAACATCCGTTCGCGCCATTCTTCGATCTGCGCGGCACGCGCCAGGGCACAGAGGAGATGCAGCGTCTCCTCCGTCATGATGTGCTTCGAGTAGTCAACGAGGAGGTCTTCGAAACGAAGGGAAAATTTCCTGAAACGATCCCTATCCTCGGCGAAGAGGTCGCGCATATGGGTTGATGCGATCGCACGCCGGTGCGCTTCAAGTGCGCGCCAGGAGTCGGCAAGAGGATGTGGTGCCATGGTGGTCAGGTGCGTAGTGGTCACCGCGCCGGCGCAGCACGCTCCAGCGCTTCGAGAAGGATCGTGGGTGTCAGCACTTCGGGCAGAATTATGGGTTCATTCGGCCGGCCCACGGGAAACAGCACATACAGGGGCACTCCCGAGCGGCCGAACTTCGCGAGGATGCGGGTGATGTCGGGATTGCGGTTCGTCCAGTCCGCCTTTATGGTCACAATCCCCGACGAACGTAGTTTCTCCTGAACGCGGCTATCCGCGATGATGGTCCTCTCGTTCACCTTGCACGTCAGGCACCATTCAGCGGTGAAGTCAAGAAATACCGGACTCCCCTTCTGGAGCTGGGATTCGAGCAGAGGCAGGGAAAACGTTTCCCAGGCAACTTCGTCGGAGGCGGCAGCACCGGAAGAAGATGCCGCTTCCGGCGTTCCCGTAATCGCCGCGCGAGCATCCAGAAGACCCCCGATGAAAAGGTGAAAGCCCAGCACGACGAGGACTGCAGCCACGACCCACGTGGTCCAGACGGCTGCCCGCGATGCAGTCAATGTCGCGAATCGCCCGATCAGCCAGCAGGCAAGGCCGATGACAAGCAGGAACGCACCGGTCCAGATGACTCCCTCCATCCCAAGTTGTTTCCCGAGGATGTAGAGAAGCCAGAGGAGGGTCGCCATCATCAGAAAACCCATGAACTGTTTTGCGGTCTCCATCCAGGCGCCGGGTTTCGGAAGGAAGCGTTGCCATGCCGGGCGAGCCGTAAGGAGGAGATACGGGAGTGCCATGCCAAACGCAACTGCGGCAAAGATCAACAGGATGATCCCTGTGGGCTGGACAAATGCGAATCCCAGGGCCGATCCCAGGAATGGCGCCGTGCACGGTGTAGCGAGGATTGTGGCAAATACACCCTCCGCGAATGAGGAGGCATACCCCTGGCCCTTGCCCTTCTCCTGCTGAGAGATCACCGAACTGACACCTGCAACGGCGGCGCCGGGAAGTCTGATCTCGAAAACACCGAATAGGCTTAACCCGAATGCAAAGACAAGGGCACTCATGACGATGACAAATACGGGTTCCTGGAACTGGAAGCCCCAACCCACCTGCTGGCCCGCCACTTTAAGCAAGATCACCAGCACCGCCAGGGTCAGAAACGAGGCCAGTATCCCCAGGGAAAACATCCAACCCAGCCTTCGCACTTTCTTCGGAGCGTCGCCCGCCATCTTCACGAGTCCGAATACCTTGAGTGCGATGACCGGGAGGACACAAGGCATAATATTGAGGAGCAAACCGCCAAGAATGGCAAACCCGATGTACGGGAGCAATGGAACATCGCCTCCTTGCGGCTGGACGGTGACAAATTCCCTGTCCAGAGGCGATGCAGAACCTTCTGTCGTATGGACGATCTCCAGCCCTTTGCGCACTCCGTCGGTGGTCCGGTATACAATCACGCCGCGGACCTCCCGGGTGGGCGCAGTTGTCCCCGGCGCCAGGCGAACGCGGATCTCCGCCTCGTTGTCCGACACAATCGTGGTTGTGCGACCGGTGACCGGTGCATTTTCATTTAAAGGAAAGAAGTCGGGCGCATCAGCGCCCTCGAGGACCAGTGCCACACCGGGCATCGGTGTCACCCGTATGCGTAACGTATCCGCCGCCGAGGTAATAGTGACGGCAATATCACCTGGTTCTTCCGGACGCTGCGGTAGTGCGCCACGGTAGCGCTCAATCTGTGCCGCCCCCGCGGAAGGGACCGGACGTTCGCCGAGCAGGAGACCGAGTGACACCGTGGCGCTCCCGGGAACGCAGGTATTCTCACATTCAAGCCACGAGATTTCAGCCTGGATGTTCACCGCACCATGTTGCGGCAGTGCAACCGGGAGTTTCATCGTTGTGAGCAACATGGTTTCCGTGGAGTACCCGTAGGTGAGCACCAGCCCTGCTTCGATCTTCTTTTCAGGCAGAGGCCACTCAAGTTCGGATACGGTGGTGCCTTCGGGGACCGTCCAGCGGACTGTGGTTGCAAGTCCGCTCTCACCGGGATTTTGCCAATACGTATGCCAGCCGGGATCCATGCGGAGGAGGACACCGACGGTGAAGGGCGACCCCGGCGTTGCTGTGGCAACATCAGCCACGAGGCGTGCGCGGGTATGGTTCGATTCGCTGACGGCACAGGAGAGAAGCTGCGGAAAGAACAGCGTGGATACGACGAAGACGGGCAGCACGAAGGACAGCACGGACCGCAGGCACACCACGAGCCTCCTCATGGGTGATCCCCGCCCTGTTCCTCTTTCTTCTCGTCTTTCTTCTCGTCTTTGTCGGGATCAGGCGGATGGAGAAAATTCGCCTTCCAGCGTTTTCGCGTAAGCAGCACGAAGAAGATGAAAATGAGGAGACCTATGCCCCCGATGAGCAACAAATTCCACCCCACAAATGATACAGCATCCGTTTCCGGGCCGATCATGGCAGTTCTCCGAAGAAATGCGCAACTGGATTCCAGTGGAATATAGAGAATCGAGGAGGTGGAAGCAAGGCAACTACTTCTTCAGCCACTCTTCCAGCATGGTGGAGACCATGTCAGGAGTCCGTGCGGGGGAGTCAAGCAGGCCGTTCACCATTCGCTGCCGCAGCGCCTCATACAAACAGACGCCGGCTGCAACCGAGACATTGAGGCTCTCGATCATGCCGCGCATCGGAATGACCACCAGTGCGTCCGCTTGCGCGGCCGCATCATCGGATACGCCACGGTGTTCATTGCCGAGCACAAATGCGGTCTTGCGCGTGAGGTCCAGGTCATACAGCATGCGGGCAGCCGGGTCCAACCGCGTCGCATAGATAACAAACCCCTCTTCCCGCAGCCGGGCATAGCAGTCCGTAACCGATGTGTGCCGGCGATGCAGGACCCATTTGTTCGCGCTCGAGGAACTTTTTTTTCCAATGCGAGGGAATTTCTCAATGGTATACAACAGCTCTGCCTGCAACACACCCACCGCGTCACACGTCCGCATCACTGCACTCACGTTGTGCGGGTCATGTATGTTTTCCAGCACCACAGTCAGATCCGGCAGGCGGCGCGTCACTGTTGCGGTAATGCGGCCGATGCGGCGGGCGCTACGAGGCATGGTGTTCCTCCGGATGGACCTGCAGGACGACGATGGCCACGATCACCACGACCGCGCCCAGCATCTGCAACGGCTGCAGGAACTCTCCAAGGACGAGTGCCGCGGAGGCAATAGCAATAACCGGTTCGATGGTGCTGGTCAGAATCGCCCGGGACGGCGGGACGCTGCGCAAGCCGGCGAAAAACAGCGAGTGCGGAATCAGCAACGAAAAGATGGCAAGCAACACCAGCGGCAGGATAACCTCTGTGCCGGGTACTTGCGTGACAAGCTTCCAGGGCGGATTGATTACCAGCCAGAACAGCGAAGCAAAACCGATGGAATACACTGTCATGGTCCAGACGTTCTGCGTGCGAAGAACATCGCGGGTGAAGATCGCCAGAAACGCAAACCCGATGACAGATCCGATTCCCGTAAGCAGTGCCAGCGGCGTGATGTTTATCACCCCGGCATCATACCCGCCGACCGCCAGGAAACATCCCACCAGTGAGAGAAGGGCGATGAGAATTCTGGGAACGGTGAATCGCTCCTGCCCGTTCCAAACCTCATAACCGATCACCAGCAGCGGTGCGGTATACTGGATCAGGATCGCCGTTGCGACAGTGCTCTCTTTGATTGTGTAGTAATAGGTAAAATTCGTACCGGCCACGCCGATGACTCCCAACAGGGCGAATTTCCAGAGGTCACCTTTCGCAACCGACAAAACTTCACGCCGGAACAGCACGGCAAAGAGGTACAGCAGCACAAATGAGACGGTGACCCGCACCTGCACCACCAGCACGGCATCAAGCTGATAACGGAAGAGGGCTTTTGCTGCAGTGGCGGAGAGACCCCAGAGCACGGCTGCGCCGAGAATCATAGCGTTAGCCCGGAAGCGGGTCATGCGGCGGGAGGAGGTTCGGCAGCAGGCGGGGCGTTTGCTTCGTCGGCTTTGCGCCGGTAGTAATCGCTCTGCTCGGTGTCGCCGGCAAGTTCAAGCAACGCGGCCAGGCGCAGATACAACGGTGCAGGATTCTCCACGTGCTCGAGACCGCAGCGGATGAACTCCATCAGAATTCCGAGCGGCGGGATGTTCAGATCGGGGTCGTAGCAATCACATGCATCCAGATACGGATCGGGTGCGGATGGCCGCATCAATGCCGCTTTCTGGTAGTAGTACAGCGCAAGCTCGTAATTGTCGTCTGTTGCGGTTGTTACCTCAAAGACGCTGGCAAGCCACAAGTAGACATCGAATCCGAGATCGGGAAACTCGGCCGCAAGTTTCTCGCCAAACAGGCGGATTTCATCCGCAGTCAGTGACTGATTCCAGAACAGCAGACGGTAGAGCTCAACGTCGTTGATCTGCTGCGTGAGGGCAGATTGGAAAACGTCGAAGATCTCGTTAAAATCTGTGGAGGTGGAAAAAGTCTTCCGTATGTCGCCAAGCGAATAGAGGTGCATGACCCCAGGTATGCGATATGCCGGCGCTTGCCCGCCCGGTCTGCTCGGAGAGCGGAAGCCTCCCCGCGACGGATATGACGCGCCAGATGAACGTAAGAAACGGTGTTTTCAAAAGCAACCGGTCCGGTTGCATACTATTTCACATAAGTCATCTTCCGCGTGAAGACAGAAGCGCCTGCAGACAATCGGTAGAAGTACACTCCGCCCGCGATCCCTCCCGCATCCCATGTCACCGTATAGTTACCGGGCTCCTTCTTCTCGTGGAGCAGGACGGCCACCTCCCGGCCGAGAAGGTCGTACACCTTGAGAATTGTGAATTGCGGATCCACAAGTGAAAATCGTATCGTCGTCCCCGGATTGAACGGATTCGGATAGTTTTGCTCAAGAGACATCCGCACGGGCCGTGCGTCGTCAGCCACGCCGAGAAACGCGGGACCGTAAAGAACAACGCGGAGATCGTCCACGGAGAATCCGTCGCGTTGAAGGTAACTGTCGCTCTCAAGTCTAAACCGCAGCATTGCCTGGGTCCCCAGCGCGGGCGCAAGGTCAATGTTCTCGCCCACCCAGGTACTCCTGGTCCGGTCGTATCCGTGTGAATCAGGAGGCTGTTTGCCGCCGGTTGCTCCTGAGCCCTGCCGGGTATGGCGCCCGGGCAACGAAACCCATGTGCGTCCGCTGTCGCGCGATGCTTCTACAAGACAGAAGTCATACTCGGGTTCAATGTCCCAGAGCGCCATGAACCGCAATTCGGCTGCCGTGCCGAACAGAGGAAGCACTTGCTGCAGCGTGTAAGTGCTGGAATAGTTGCTGGGGTAATCACTCCATGGACTGTCGGCATACGCGCCGGTGCCTGAGTACGCGGTGCGCGTGGTGAAACCCCACGTCGTCAACGATCCGGTGCTTTTTGCTTCCCACAACGGGCTCGTGCTGTCGGCTGAATCGTGAAAGAGCAGCACAGGATTGCCGAGCCGGAACGAAACTGAGTCCTGAAAATGTCCACCCGGATACTTCCCCAGCACTTGTATGGTGGTTTTGGCACCTCCGGTCGTTCTGGTGCTGCGCTGCAACGCCAGCAAGACGTGCGTGCTCTCCTCCAGCACCACAGTCTGATGTGCCGGACGGATGACGGCGGGATCGCTGCTCGTGAAGTGCAGTGTTGCCGTGGCGGATGTCGCGCCGGCTCCCGTGCTCACCAGCAGGAGGTCCACCCCCACGGTGTCGCCGTCGAAAACCGGTTCGGGCCCGCCGGCGGCGAGTGCATAGTGCTGACCTGCACTGCGCGTCAGGAATATGTTGGCGTCGAGGTTCGCGTCTGCCAGCGGCGCTATTCTGGAAGGAAGGGGCCAGAACCCATCATCCGCACCACCCACCTCCGGAGTCATCGCGATAATCCGGGGCTTCAACGACGTTTCGCCGTACATCCAGTCATCGGAGTCGCCGTTGGTGGGATAACCGATTGTGTACCGGCCTGTTCCGTGCGGGTAGTAGTTGCCCGCGGTCAGGAATTCCGCAAGGCGCAGATAGAGAAGGGAATCCGGCGGGGGACTATGATTGAATCCCCATGGATGAATGAGCACGTTGCCAAAACTATGGTAATTCAGCGCGCAGCCCGGCTTCTTGACCGCGCATAGATCCCGTATTGCCTGCGTTTCCGGTTCGGAAAAGGGGGCGGCTCCGCGGTACATGTTGTCTGCCGGCACCGGGCTCGATCCAATGTCGTCATACCCCCACTGGAAACCGTAGTTCCTGTTGAGGTCGACGCCGAACGAACCATCCGAGTTTGCGCGGCGGTTCTTCCGCCATAATCCCCCTCCGGAAGGGAACGTGACGGCATTATGGGCATAGCCGTCGGGGTTTACCACGGGAACGACATAGACTTCGCGCGAGTTGAGCAGTGCGGTGATATCCTCATTCACGCCATATTGCTCGAGGAGGTACCACATAAAGTAGACGAGAACCATCATCCCCTCCGGTTCACGTGCGTGGTGAAGTGCTGTGAACAGGGCGCAGGGTATGCCGCTGCCGGACAGGGGTGATCCGGATATCCGGACGCCCCACATGGTGCGTCCCTCAAGAGAACGGCCGATGGAATCCCTTTCCCCGATCAGGTGGGGATGGCGTGCATGCATGGTGTCGACTTCCGCTTCCAGCTCCTCAAGTGTCAGGTACCCTCCCAAGGACCCCAGGTGAAAACTGCGCACACGGGATGCGGGGAATGCGGCTGGCCGATCAGCGAGCAGCCGGGCGGCATACGCGGCGTGCCAGTCCGGGACCACAATTTCCACGCCGATCCCCGCCGCGCGCACCTTCCGCAATTCATCATCATTGAGCGTGATCTCTATGGCCGAGGAGTCACGAAGCCGCATCCCCTCGAGTGCGATGCCGAGTCTCGCAAGGCTCGCCACATCAGCCCTGGAGTGAAGTGCAATGCGCACGGTGCTGGCGCGCGGATGTTCATCCGCCGTCGTCATCGCACTTCCCGTGACGAAGATGAACAGCAGTACGATTATTGCCCTCAGGCACGGAGCGCGAAGGCGATATGTTTCGCGGCGTCTATTTCTCACTGCTCACCGGAGGAGGAGCATGGTACGAGCCAGACTGACCGTAGCCGATTGAAGTCGGGCGAAGTAGAGACCGCTGGCCAGACCCGAGGCATCGAAGTGCACACTGTAGTTTCCCGCCGGTTTCACCTCATCCACCAGCACCGCCACCTCCCGGCCGAGCAGGTCGTACACTTTCAGGGTCGTGAACTGTGGATTCGCAATTGAGAATCGTATGGTCGTACCCGGATTGAAGGGGTTCGGAAAATTCGGGAAGAGCGCAAAGGTGAGAGGCGGGGACAAGTCGGGGGAGTCGACATCCACTGTAAGGTCTCCGGTGCCGCCGAATTGATAATAGCGCGCAGCAAACTCCTGCAGGTAGAGATTGGCGATGGCGGCGTCACGAATGATCAGCGTGTTTTCGTTGTTCGAGTTTTCCGCCGCGCTCGACCAGTTATGGGAGCCGGTGATCACCGCCGGATGTGCGCCGGCCCATCCGGCATCGAGAATGGCATACTTGTGATGCAGGAGCCCTGTACCGGTCTTCAGATGCAGATCGAGGCCGCGCCCGAGGAGGTAGTCATACTCCGACCCGCTGTCAACCCGGTTGTCCATCAGACCGTGTACGGTGACGCCGGCGTTCTGTCTTGCCAGCATGGCGTCTGCAAGGTCGTCGCGCGTGAATGTCAGGAGGGCGAAGTTGATGGAGTGCGTCGCGGAAGCGAGTGCACCGGCAATGCGGCCCGTGGTCCTGTCGCTCGGGCTGAAATAGCATTCCACATCCCTTTGACCGATGCGGAAGCGATGCGGGGTGTTGTCGGTTTTGCGTGCGCCGAATCTCGAGGTTGACGGGCCGGGAGTGTCCGTGCTGCTCCCCCACATTTCATCGAACTCCAGCGTGTATGCACCGGCCAGAGCCGGATCCTGGATCTCAACGGCATTCTGATAATCGTCGTTGGTCCCGGGCAGAGTGGGATTCCATGACCCGGTCCAGACCCATACGCTTTCCGGGGCGCCCCCCCGTCCGTCAATCACCGCGAACTTGTTATGCATCAATCCTGCGCCTGCATTCACGCCGTCGAACGTATCGGTGATGAGTGGAATACCTGCCGACACGAGATTGCTTAATGGTGCCGTTGTGCGGTTGTCCTGTTCGCAGATCACGCGCACCCTCACCCCCCGCGCCCTGGCTGCGATGAGCGCATTTGCAATGTCGGCACCGGGTGTGCCGCTCAGACTGTAGAACGCGGCATCGATGGATCGACGGGCGTTGTTGAACCTCCCTGCCATCAGCGTCACCAGATTCTGGCTGCCTGCAGCGGGTGGTGTCGTGACCACCGAGGGCATGACGCTTTTATTGAAGTACACGTTGATGGCGCCCGACGCCGCGGCCGGCGATGCGGTGCTGATGACAACAGGGCTCCCCCAACTCGTGTCCACTCCGCTCACCGAAAACACCTGGACGAGGTAAACAGTTGCAGCATGAAGGCCACCGACAACAATGGTGTGCTCGGTGCGCTGCACGGAATCCGGCGTCAGAACGCCGAGTTCATAGGCCGCGGAAGTCCCCGCGCGAAGGGCTGTCGTGCCCGGTCTGTTTGTCCTCCAAGTGAGCCGGAAGGACACCGGCGTGATTTCACTTTCGACAGGAAGCGCTGCAATGCCTGGTCCGGTCGCCAGGATATCCTCGGACGAACGCGGGAGAAGTTGATACCCGCCGATATAGGGCAACGTCAATTTGTATTGTCCGGCAACACCGACGATGTCAAAGGTCCCCTGTGGAGCCGGAGTGTTCGCAAAGTCTACAAGATCATCAACACGGACCTCTAGCGTATCAGTAGCATCCAACAGCTTGTAGTTCGTTCCTCCTCCTGCAATGGCCCAGGTTGACAGAGGAGCGCCGGCGGCGTTGCGGACAACAACACCGTTGATCCGCACAAGGACTCCTTCGAAGTTCTCCACTCCTCCCGCACCATCGTTGGCAATATCGGCACAGGTCACGGAAAGGGGGAGGACCGCGTTGCCGGTTGAGGCGATGGTATGAAGTTCTGGAGAGGTCAGCTCGCTCAGTCCGTTGAACGGTTCGACGGTGCCCGAGACAATCACTTCGTCTCCGATCTCCACCGCCGCGGAGAATTTCGACCCGAAGATGCCAATGCCCCCCGTGTTGTCCTGCACATACGACGGTCCCCCGAATTGATTCGCAACTGTGACAATCCCCCGGATCGTGACGAGCTGACCTGTGCGGAGGGTGATGCCGCTGGCGTTGTTTGCTTTCACTGAGGCGATGCTCGTGGGAATGCCAAAAACCACGACGAACGGAACGGGTGCAACGTTGCGGAATTGTGCCGCCGCTTTGGATTGGACAGTTACCGGGTAGAATCCGGTGCTCTCGGGGGCAATCACGCTCTGCACAGCGATGGTGCAGGAATCACCGTTCAGGGCGACGGCTGCAGCAACGATCGTGTCCCCCATCACCGACAGTGTGGCCGTGAGATTAGCGAGCGAGACATCGGATGCCGAATGTGACCAGGTGAATGCCGGGGGAATGATCACGCGGAGATCGGTGACCGTGAAGGCGGTGTCTCTGGTGTAGCCGATGTGCAGTGTCGTCGTTTGTCCGTGAACGAGGGTGTCAGGATCGATGGATGCCCTCCCGGAACCATCCACGCTGGCGCGGAGCGAGGAGATCCAGGCAAGGTTAGCTGTCGAGTTGCCCATTCCGCGAGTGGCAGTGGCGTTGGCAAAGAGCCAGTTGCCCGTACCGACGAGTTCGCCAAGAGAACCACCCTGAAAGGCAATCACGGTGCCGCTGGCAAGTGTCCCGGTGAAATGCGCCTTGGGTGTGCCCAGAGAAGCGGCGTTTGCAGTTCCCCACGAAACTCCGAACACGTGGGCGTTGGCGGCGTCCCGGATGTGGATGGCGTCACTGGCACCCGCAAATGCAAACACGGTCCCGGAGAACAACACCGCATCAGTTGCGATCAGCGTCAGAGTTTGGTCAGACGGATCGGTGTCCAGTGCACCCGTGAATCCTGCGTCGCAGATCACAATGACAGTTCCCGTGGGGATCGCGCTCCAGAGAGCGGCCGATGTAAAGGCAAGCGGAGGCTGGGGAGTTCCGCCGGAGGAGAAATCACGCAGACTCCAACCCCGCACATCCAAACTGTCTTGCAGAACAAGCAGTTCGACCCATTCGCCATTGCCGCTTGAATTATAGAGCTCATTGATGACGATGCTTTGGCCATGAACCATGCACACCATGGCGACGTGGAGTACCACAAGAAGACCGCTGAATCGCATATGTTGACGACTTTCTTGCTTTGGAATGCGGTGGAGGGCTCAATAAAATGATAAGATACCGATACCCTGCGCAAGGTGCAAGGTTCTGATCCGGCAATGGTCGAGGAGGACGCGGGAGAAAACCGAAGCAGCCCCGCCATTCCTGACGGGGCTGCCGATATGCCGTTCACAACAGAGACGCGGCTAGAAGGTGTACCGGATCCCCAGCTGCATTTGCCAGCGGGAAAGCAGGTTGTCGGGCTGGAACGGATCAGCAACATCATCCGTCACCTTCAGACCGGTCCACTGGTACTTGGCTTTGCCGTAGTCTGCACCCACGGTCTTCTCCAGACCCTTGAAGGTCAGCATGTTCACGGTCTGGTTGACGCCTGTATTCCGGATCCATCCCCACTCTCCGTTGATCAGGTTGAGCACATTGAGGATGTCGACGGTGAGCTCGATGCGGTGTGTGCCGTAGGTCGGAATTTCCTGGCTGATGCGCATGTCGAGGGAGTGTGCCCAGGGCTCGCGCGGACCAGAGCGCTCGGAGATTCTGCCCTTGTTGTCTTTGAGGTATGCATCAGCGTTGACAAATGCCATCATCTGGCTGTAGGCGACGTCGCTCTTGGGAAGGGCCACACCCGCACTGTTCGTCAGGATGATGTCATTCTCACTGCTCGGGATATAGGCGAGGTCGTTGTCGCTTCGTCCGTCGCCGTTGACATCGCCGGACACCATATAGGAGAAGGGACGGCCGGATTGAGCGTTGTAGAAGAAGCCGACGTTCGTCACCAGTCCGTCGCCCCAATCTTGCCTGTGGGTCACATTCGCCAGGAAGCGGTGGCGGCGATCCCACTGGGAGTAGGTCAACTGTGGGTCATTGGGGTTTCCCGGTGTCGGGTTGAACCGCCAGCCGGACGAGGCTGTCGTCGAGTTGCCGCTGTTGATGTCTTTGGCCAGGCCCCACGTGTACGCAATACCGCCGTTGAGGCCATCTGGAGATTCTCGCTGCACCTGAATACTCACGTTGGCATTGCTGCCTTTGTCGGTATTGCGGACAAGGAAGACACCCGGAGAGAAGCGGGAGTTGGTCCACTGTGTGGTGTACCGCGTTGCGGCAGTGTCGATCCTGCCCCACACTTCGCGATTTTCACCCGGGATTTTTCCGCCCGGCGTCAGGGCCGGCCGGCCGGAGAGCACTGCGTTCTCCTGCAACCCCTTCAGGTTGATGTTCTGATAGTACACATCGTTCTGCGTCATCGAGAAGATACCTTCGATCGTGGCGGTAAGATCGTACGGGAGCTTCTGGTCGAAGGCGAGGTTCCAACGGAATACTGAAGGGGCCTTGAAGTCCGAATCGGTAAGGTTGACTTCAGCGGACGGAAGCGACGTTGCCAGCTTTGCCTGTCCAAACGGATCCGGGTTGAAGCGCGTGGGCAGACTCGTCACGGTGTAGAAATCCACCCCGGTGTTGCTGTACTGATTCGACACCCACACATAGGGAAACTTACCGTAGAAGATGCCGGCGCCGCCCCGTAACTGGGCGGTACGCTCATCGTCAATCGACCAGTTGAAACCGACGCGCGGAGAAACTGCAATAGATGACTTGGGCGGAGTGTCTGTCCGGTACCCGAATGTGGAATCGATGGCAGCATTGTAGTTGGGCTTGTCAGGATACGTCGGGATATCAAAGCGGATTCCACCGGTCAACTTCAAGGCTGGCGTAACCGCCCATTCATCTTGCACATGGAACCCATACTGCCGGGCTCCCCAGTTGGCTTCCTGCAACGGGTCCGCGGTTGAGGAATAGCGGAACGTATACGCCGTCGGAGCCTGGTCAGCCAAGAAGGCCGCGATGGAACCATAGGTATAGGCGCCGAAGTTGTCGGCGATAAACAGGTTCCGGAAACTGAGGATATCTGCCTTTACGCCGAAGATAAGGGTGTGCTCCGGCAGGTACCAGGTGAAGTTGTCTGTGAACTCGAAGTATTTCTGCCCGAGGAGATTGCGGTGGCGGAACTCTTCGGCACCCAGAACCAGTATCTGATTCCCGGTATATGCCGTTCCCGTTCCCTTGGTGGTGATATACAGCGCGGGGAACGCAGCACCGTAATAGACGGGCTCATCCATCTGGTCAACATAGCCGACGATGGCTTCGTTCGACATATCATTGCCGAACACGCTCGTCAATTGCAGGGCAAGGGAATGTGTCTTGTTGTCCAGCTTGTACTTCCCGTTGTCGAAATAGATATCGGTAACGCTCCGGCCGCGAGAAGGCGAATTGTCTTCCGAGGAACGGAGGTAGTTCCACCGCGCGGTGAGTTTGTGACTCTCGGTGAGGTTGTAGTCAAAACGAAGAAACAACTTGTCGCTTTCACGGTTGTAGCCGATATCAGTGTAGGATCCCGGATCGTAGCCGTATTTCGTTTTGAGCGTGCTGGTGAGCAATGCAAGAGAATCCGGATTCACGGTGTACGCGTTCGTTCCCAACTGCTGGTTTCCGAAAGTCCGGGAAAACGGCTGCTTGAACCGTGTCATTTCCCCGTTGGCAAAGAAGAAGAGCTCATCTTCAATGACGGGTCCGCCGATGCGCCCGCCTGTCTGCCAGTCGGTGAACCCCGCGAGCTTGGTTTCCAGTGTGTCAGGGCTCTTGCCTGCAATGTCCTCGTTTCGGCCGAAGTAGAACGCCGAACCTCGGTACTGGTTCGTCCCGCTGCGTGTAATCGCATTGATCCCTGCGCCGGTGAACCCCGATTGACGGACGTCATACGGCGACAGGACGATTTGAAACTCCTCGATGGCATCGAGGCTGATCGGTGTGACGTTCGACTGTCCGGCAGGAGCGCCCGTCGACCCGAGGCCGAACAGATCGTTGAAGTTCGTTCCGTCAACCTGGATATTGTTGTACTTCGAGTTTCTGCCTGCCGCATTTCCCTTGTCGCCGGTGATGTAGGGAGAGACCTTGTAGTAGTCCTGGAAGTTGCGCGACAGGGTCGGCAGACGATCGATCTTGTCGCGCTGCACGTTCGTTGCGGCACCGGTCCGCGACGCGTTGAAGATGGATGCGCGTTCGCCTTGCACGATGACTTCACTCAGCGGCACATCCTGCTGCACCATCGAGAAGTTCAGGTCAAGATTCTGGGACAGCTGCAAAGAAACGCGCTCGCGTGGGGGAGCCGTGTAGCCCACGAGTGTCGCGGTGATGGTGTACGGGCCGCCCACCCGGAGACCCGGAAGATTGTACCGCCCGTCAGGACGTGTGCTTGTGCCATACACGCTCCCGCTCGGGACGTGTACGGCCTTGATGTTCACACCGGGGAGGGGCTCACCGGTTTGGCTCGTGACCGTGCCGTTGATTGCCGCTGTCGTGACGCCTTGTGCCAAGGCACTGGAATGCAGCCCGAGGAGCAAGCACAGGACCAGACACCAAATGCCCATAGTCGCATTCTTGTTCATGCGAGTCTCTCCTTGAGTAAAGGTTTGAGAAAGAAGACGACGGTGAAGAACGATTTCTCGTAGTGCCACCCGGAGGAATTGCAGCGGTAAACAGCCATCCCGCGGACCGGTCTGGACAATCGAGGAACTGAAGTGCAGCAAACCTACCTAAGAAGACTGGAAAAAGCAAGCGCGAAAATGTTGACGATCTGTAGAGTTTTCCGTGCGTCTGCAACGAAGGAAGCTCTCGGCGCTTCTTGCATTAGCCCGCACTTTCGTTGCTTTTCAATGTAAAAATCCTGATTTTTTACATAGAACATGACCCTAAAGCGGAATCAATTCATTCGCGTGCCCTCTCCTTACCATTCTTGCGCGGTCTCTATGCACAAGAAACTCTTCATCCCGGGTCCTACAGAAGTCGCCCCTGATGTCCTGGCAAAAATGGCCACACCGATGATCGGCCATAGAAGCAAGGACGCTTCAGCCTTGCAGCGTGACATCAGCGACAAGATGCGCAAAGTCTTTCACACCGCCAATCCAATCCTTCTTTCCACGAGCTCCGGCTCGGGACTGATGGAGGGCTCGATCCGTTCGCTGACCGCCAAACGCGCCGCGGTGTTCTCCGTCGGTGCATTCGGCAACCGCTGGTTCAAAATGGCCGAGGCCAACAATGTCGGCGCAGACAAGTTTGAGTCGGAGTGGGGAAAGCCGACCACACCGGAGATGGTGGATAAAGCGCTCGCAACCGGCAAGTACGACGTGTTCACGGTGACGCACAACGAGACCAGCACCGGCGTCATGAACCCGGTGGAAGAAATCGCAGAAGTCCGCAAGAAGTATCCCGACGTGCTCTGGCTCGTCGATGCCGTCAGCTCGATGGCGGGAGCCAAAATCGAAGTTGACAAACTGGGCATTGATGTCTGCATCACTTCCACGCAGAAGGCCCTGGCCCTGCCTCCGGGCATGGCTATCTGCTCTGTCACTCCGCGCGCACTCGAGCACGGGAAGCAGGTGAAGAACCGCGGCTGGTATCTGGACATCCTCGAGATCTACAAGTACATCGAGACGAAGGATCACCAGTATTCCGCGACACCATCGCTCTCCCATATGTTCGCCATGAACTATCAGCTCGACCGGATCCTGGCCGAGGGCCTGGAAAACCGCTACGCCCGGCACACGGCAATGGCCGAGTTCACACGCGCCTGGGCCAAAAAGAATTTCGCCCTCTATCCCGAAGAACGGTATGCGTCGGTCACCCTGACCACAATCACCAATACGCGCAACATTTCGGTCAAGGGACTGAATGACGCGCTGGGCAAGGAAGGCTTGCAGATTTCCAACGGTTACGGCGACCTGAAGGAGAAGACCTTCCGCATCGCACACATGGGTGAATTGAAGATGGACGATGTGAAGCAGGTCATAGCCGCCATCGAACGGATTCTGCCCACGTTGAAGTAGCTCCCGGAACTCCCGTTTCACCCATCCAAGATCTCCCCATCGCCGGTTGCACCAGTGCGGTGGGGAGACCTGCTAAAGGAAAAGCGCTATGGCTACAGTCCGTCCGTTCAAGGGCTTCCGCCCGCTTCCGGAATACGCAGCGCGCGTCGCCGCCAGACCGTACGACGTCCTGAACTCCACCGAGGCTCGAGCGGAGGCGGCGGGGAACCCCCTGTCATTCCTCCACGTGGGCAAACCCGAAATCGATCTCCCGCCCGACATCCATCTCTATGACGAGCGGGTCTACCGCAAAGGGAAAGAGAATCTCGAGAAGCTCATTCGCGACGGGATTCTGCGCGAGGATCCGTCTCCCTGCCTGTATGTCTACGCACAGACGATGGGCACCCATACACAGTACGGCATTGTGGGATGTGCATCCGTGGCGGAGTACCTCAACGATACCATCCGGAAACATGAGCTGACCCGGAAGGACAAGGAGGACGACCGGACAAGACACGTGCAGATCACCAATGCTCATTCCGGTCCTATCTTCCTTACCTATCGTGCACAACCGTCTCTTGACGCGATCGTGGGCCGTGTGTGTGCAGAGGGGCCCACGTTCGATTTTGTGGCCGGTGACGGCATTCGCCACCAGCTCTGGGTCGTTCGTGATTCCGCGACAATCAATGCCGTCACAGGCGCCTTCCGTGCCATTCCCAACCTGTACGTCGCGGATGGTCATCACCGTTCAGCGGCAGCGGCACGGGTGGGACGCGACCTGGCGAACGCCAACCCCAACCACCGCGGCGATGAGGAGTACAACTTTTTCCTTGCCGTGCTCTTCCCGCACAACCAGCTGCGGATCATGGACTACAACCGTGTGGTGAAGGACCTGAACGGGAAAAGCGAGCCCGAATTCCTGGCGGGAATACAGGAACATTTCACTGTGACCAGGGCGCCGGGAAGGCACACGCCGGTACAGAAGGGGGAATACGGTATGTACCTCAACGGTGCCTGGCATGTCCTGCGAGCAGTGCCGGCACTGCTCAACGTCGCCGACCCCGTCGAGCGGTTGGATGTCTCGATACTGCAGAAGTATCTGTTGTCGCCGGTGCTCGGCATTGACGATCCGCGGACGAGCAAGCGCATTGACTTTGTAGGCGGCATACGCGGATTGGAGGAGTTGGAAAAACGGGTGGATGCGGGCGAGATGTCGGTGGCGTTTGCCCTGTACCCCACTTCCATCGACGAACTGCTCGCCATCGCCGATGCGGGAAAAACCATGCCGCCGAAATCAACGTGGTTCGAGCCGAAGCTGCGCGACGGAGTGGTGATCCATATGGTCAGCTGAGGATTACTTCTTCCGGATGGGCTTCGGGGTTCCTTTCGCGGTGAGTGCACGGTAGGCAAGGTAAGCCGCACCGCCGATCTGCACGGTCCCGAGAACTGTGCGGAAAATTTTGAGCTGGCTGTCTTTCGCCCATTGAGCACGAAGGGTTGCCATCAGGTCAGCCTTGGGTTCGAGCAATCCCCCGAGCAGCGGAGGAGGGATGGCTGTCTTTTGCCAGATTCCAAAGATTGACGTGTCCGCAGCAAAGTCTTCGTATTGCAGGTCCGGCGGCAAGAGAAGCGTCGCCCTGCCGGTGGCGAGACCCGGATCAGTGATGACAATCCCCCGGTGCGTTACGGTGTCCGCCGGGTAACTCATGGTTTGCTGCTGACTGAATGCGGTGACCGCAAAGAGAATCATTATCAGCACTATTCCGGTCAGTTTCATCATGCGGTCGCTCCGTTGTGAAGCATCATGCGCACGCGCCATTGGCTGCAGCTTCTCTACAACTTCTTCACGGCTTCTTTACAGCTCCTTAATGAGTTTCACCACCTTCCAGATGAAGTTCACATCCCGTTTCTTCACAGTAACGGGATCGTATTCCGGGTTCAGCGGAATCAGGTGGATGTAGTTACCTTCGAACTTCACTTTCTTCAGGGTATCTTCGCCGTTCACGCGGGCGACGCAGACATCCCCGCTGCGGGCTTCCTGCTGCGGACTGACGATCACGACATCGCCGTCCTCGATGCGCGGTGACATGCTATTCCCTTTCACCTTCAACGCGAAGGCCTGCGCATCCTTCACATCATCCACCGTAACGTAGTCATCCACATAATCAGGGTGAAAGAGCGTGGCGACCTTTCCGGCGGGGACTGCGGCGATGAGGGGCAGGTCGACCGTTCTCACACGCCGCCGGTTGCTTCCGGGAAGCGTATACACATTGTCCGGCCGTGAGGGCGAAGGATACATTTCTCCTTCACCTGTGAGGAGCCAGCTTGCCTGCACTCCCGTGGCGCGCGCGAGGCGAGTGATGGCAATGCCGTCGGGCACCTGTTCCCCTTTTTCCCAGCGCTGCAACGTGCGCGTTACGATGCCGGCCTTGCCTGCCAGACTCGCCTGATCCAATTCCTTGTTTTCCCGCGCGGAACGCAGGCGTTCGCCAATGGTCGTTTTCATAAATACCCCGGAGACATTTTTGTCAAGACCGCACTTGACAAGACGACATTTATGTCGTATCTTGAACGGGAGAAAGATACGGAAATCTAACGATGCTGTCAAGGGCAAAATGGGAGACACGACGATGCAGGAATCAACACGGTACTATGTTGGAATAGGGGGGTGGGAGCACGATATGCTGAATGACTGTCTCTATCCGGACGCGGGGGCGACATCACCACAGAAGCTTTCCTACTATGCCCGCTGGTTTAACGCTGTGGAG
>DAINBR010000018.1:0-17777 GCA_036732865.1 Bacteroidota bacterium
TCGAACCGAAGTTGCCCTGACCGTCCACCAACGGGTACCGCATGGAGAAATCTTGCGCCATGCGGACCATCGTGTCATAGACTGCGGAATCGCCGTGGGGGTGGTATTTTCCGAGCACTTCACCGACGATTCGCGCCGACTTCTTGTACGCCCTGTTGGCAGCGAGCCCGAGGTCCTGCATCCCGAAGAGCACGCGCCGGTGGGCGGGCTTCAGGCCGTCGCGGACGTCCGGGAGAGCGCGTGCGACAATGACGGACATCGAATAATCGATGTACGAGCCGCGCATTTCGTCTTCAATGTCAACGGGGATTATTTTTTCGGTCAGTGTTGCCATGCGTTTCTTCTCGCGCCGATTTACACGTCAAGGTTGCGCACGTACTTCGCGTTCTTCACGATGAACTCCCGGCGGGGTTCTACGTCATCACCCATCAGGATGGAGAACGTCCGGTCCGCATCTGCGGCATTTTCAATGGACACCTGTAAGATCGTGCGGGTGTCCGGATTCATAGTCGTCAACCACAACTGTTCGGGGTTCATTTCCCCCAGACCTTTGAAGCGTGAGATGGCGATGCCGTTGCCGAGGACGACCGCGCCTTCCTCGTGAGGCTCTTCGGCCGCCCCCTCCTCGCTCTTCTTGCTCTTATCCGTCTTCAGCCGTTTGATGATGTCGTCACGCTCCTCCTCATCGTAGGCATACATCTCCTGCTTGCCCTTCTTCACCTTGTACAGAGGAGGCTGTGCAATGTACACGTGTCCGAGGTCGATGAGTTCCTTCATGTGCCGGTAGAACAATGTCAGAAGCAGCGTACGGATGTGCGACCCATCCACGTCGGCATCGCACATCAGGATAATCTTGCCGTAGCGGACTTTGGCGGAATCAAACTCTTCGCCGACGCCCGTGCCTATAGCGGTGAAGATATTGCGGATTTCTTCGTTCTCCAGAATTTTGTGGAGACGTGCTTTTTCCACGTTGAGGATCTTGCCTTTCAGCGGGAGGATTGCCTGGAATCTGCGATCGCGCCCCTGTTTTGCACTGCCGCCGGCGGAATCGCCTTCAACCAGATACAGTTCGCAGTGCTCCGGGTCGGTCAGGGAACAATCAGCGAGTTTCCCGGGCAGACCCCCACCCGAGAGAGCGTTCTTGCGCCGCGTAAGATCGCGTGCTTTCCGTGCCGCTTCACGGGCTTCCGCCGTCTTCATCGCCTTGTCAATAATGCGCCGTGCATCCGCGGTGTTGTCCTCGAGCCACGAAACGAGCGCCGGGCCGATGACCGCTTCCACGATGCTTCTGACTTCGCTGTTCCCCAGCTTCGTCTTTGTCTGCCCCTCGAACTGCGGCTCCGGCACCTTGACGCTGAGAATCCCCGTGAACCCCTCCCGGAAATCGTCACCCGAAAGCACAATCCCGCCCTCTTTGAGAATGCCGTTCTTGTACGCATGCGTGTTGAGGGAGCGGGTCAGCGCAGTCCGGAAACCGACAAGATGCGTCCCACCTTCGTGCGTATTGATGTTGTTCACGTAGGTGAAAATGTTCTCACTGTACTGCTCGTTGTACTGAAACGCCACCTCCACCTCCACCGTGCGCCCGTTTTCGTCCTTCTCCGCTCCCTTGGCGGAAAACATCTTCTTCATCAAGGACGGACGGGTTGCATCGATGTACTTCACAAACTCCACCAAACCGCCCTTGAAGCGGAAGGATTCCTCCTGTTCATTCTTTGTGCGGCGGTCGATAATCCGCAGCGTCACCTCGGGGTTGAGGAACGCAAGTTCGCGCAATCGTTCGGCAACCGTCTCGAATTTGAACATCCGGTTTTTGAAGATCTGCCCGTCCGGCATGAAGGTGATGAGGGTCCCGCTTTTTCCGGACGGTGCCTTTCCGGTCGCTTTCGCCGGCGCTACGGGTTCGCCGCGGCGGTACTTCTGCAACCAGACTTTGCCGTCGCGGTAGACTTCGGCCACCAGCCACTCACTCAGCGCATTTACCACGGATACGCCCACGCCATGGAGACCGCCGGAGACTTTGTAGCTGTTCTTGTCGAACTTCCCGCCGGCATGCAACATGGTCATGACCACTTCGAGGGCCGACCGCTTCTCTTCCTTATGGATGTCGGTGGGGATGCCACGGCCGTCGTCAAGCACTGACACCGAGCCGTCCTTGTTCAACGTCACTTCGATGTTATGCGCAAATCCGGCGAGCGCTTCATCGATCGAGTTGTCGACCACTTCGTAGATCAGATGGTGCAGCCCGCGCGCGCTGATGTCGCCGATGTACATCGCCGGGCGGCGCCGTACTGCTTCCAGTCCTTTAAGAACTGTGATGTCTTCCGACGTGTATGCATGCACGTCGTTGCCGTTGGCGGGTGCAGATCCCTTCCCGTTTGCTTTCGCCTTTGCCATATTTCGTCTTTTTCTTCCCTCCGTCAGATTCCGCTGCACGGTCACCGCTCGGTGCTACCGGAAGCGGATATCACGAATCACGTCCGCTCCCGCGGCAGTGTTCAACTTGTGTATGATTTCAAGACGCTTGAGAGTCAGTTCCGCCCGCCAGGGGGCTGTCTTCACGCTGACGAACAGTACGCCGTTCTCGATGCGTTGCGGCTCGGTCACCCTGGCGATCTGCTCCCCCACGATCTCCGCCCATCCGGCCAGCACCCGGTACTTGCGCAGCGTTCCGTCAATCCCCAGTGCCGACACCAACTCTTCGATCGCGCCACCGATGTGCACGGGGTGGCGCTTCTTCCCTTTTGCTTCAGAACGCCGCTTCACGGCACCTCCCGCCGTCAACGATGATTCTCCGGTGCTCGCTCGTCCACCGCATCCCCTGGCCGATAAGGGATTCGTCCGTTGCTGTGACGATGCTCTGCCCTTTCGTCTGCAGCCGCTCCATGACGCACGCCGCGCGCTGACGGTCAAGTTCCGCAAAGATGTCATCCAGCAGGAGCATCGGCGTCTCACCGCAGCGTGCGGTAATGTATTCATACTCCGCAAGCTTCAACGCGATCAACAGGGTCTTATGCTCACCCTGCGATGCATACCGTTCCGATGCCAGCCCGTTGATCGTAAACGCAAGATCATCGCGGTGCGGACCCACGAGCGTTGCACCGCGCCGCCGCTCCTCTGCACTCCGTCTCTCCAGCGCCTGCCCGAAGTGCTCCGCAATCGTCTCAACAGTGGACTGCGCGTCAACACCTCCAACCGTTACATAGCGCACAGCCGCACTGACGCCCGCGCCTGCCAGGAAATTGTACGCCGTGCCGAACTCTTCCCGCAGGCCATCAATAAGTGCGGCGCGTTTATGTATGAGACGGCTGCCAAGCCGGACCAGCTCGTCATTCCACGCCGGCAACTCCCCTGCCGGCGATGTGCCGCCCAATCGCGCATCCAGCAGCAATTTGTTGCGCTGACGCAGGACTCTGCGGTACTCGACGATGTCTGCAAAATACGTACGGCTCGTTTGACACAGCACCAGATCCAGAAACTTCCGGCGTTCCGCGGGGCTGCCGGTGATGATGCCCGCCTGCTCCGGTGAAAGAATGACGGCCGGAAACATGCCGATCAGGGCCGACATCCGGTCGAGTGCGCTACCGTTCACCTGAACGTTTTTCTCACCCGTCAACGCGTCGACGCTGATCCGTACGCGGGACTCTCTTCCCGCGGCATCCGCTATCGCTGCCTGGACCTCCATGATACTGCGTCCCAGCATCACCACCTGGAGATCGCTAGCGGCATAGAAACTCTTGCTCAGGCTGAGATACGAAACAGCCTCAAGAACGTTGGTTTTTCCCTGGCCGTTGTTGCCAAGCAACAGGGTTATTCCCGTACCAAACTGCAGGTGCGAATCGGCGTGATTGCGAAACGCGGAAAGATGCAACGACCGAACCTGCATCTGCCTCCCTACCTATAATGCGGCAGCCCCGCTTGTGACGGGGCTCCCGAGATTCTTTCGCGTAACCCGACGCGGGTGCTCACTCCATACTGACGCGCGCATCGTCTACGTGTTCAAGCGAACCGGCATGATTAACATGACCGTTGATTCATGTTGCAGTTCCTCCGCCGGAACAATGATGCCCGCGCGCGTCGCCGTGCTGAACTTCAGTATGACCCGATCCGTATCCAGATGCGAGAGTATATCACCCAGATAGATGGCGTTGAATCCGATTTCCAACTTCTCCCCGTCATATTCACACGGCAACGTCTCCGTCGCTTCTCCGCCGAAATCCACATCCTGTGCGCTGAGCTTCAGGCTGTTCACTCCAAGTTCAATCTTTATCTGATGCGTCGTCGCACTGGCATACAGTGACACCCGGCGGATTGATGCAATCGTTTGATCCCTGTTCACTATCGCCAGCTTTGTATTGTCCTGTGGAATGACGCTTTCATAATTCGGATATGTCTCTTCAATGGTCCGCGAAATCAACACGGAATGATCATAGGCAAATCTGGCATGCGTGTCACTGATGCTTACCGTACAGGTACCGGATTCAACCGCCTTCGCCAGAATGGCCAACGCCTTGGAGGGAATAATGACGTCCCTGTTCAGACGCGCCGGAGAATCGGTGCGATAACTTGCGCGCGACAGCCGATGCCCATCGGTGGCAACGGCCCGGATCTCCGATCCACTGGCCTGAAGAAGTATTCCCATCATTGCCGGTCGGAGCTCGTCGGTACTCACCGCAAATGAGGTGCGATATACAATTTTCTTCAGCGCACTGCTCTCAATAACGAATTCACTACTTCCTTTGAACGGCGGTATCTGGGGATATTCCTTTGCCGATTCACCGGTGAGAGCATATTCTCCAGTCGGTGTCGTTATTCTGATTTTGTTGGTCGTCGTATCAATCATAAACATGACGCTGGTGTCCGGCAGAGATCTCATGGTATCAAGCAATCTCTTCGCCGGAATGGCAACAATGCCATCTTCACTCCCACTCACATCAATGCTGATCGTGGAACTCACCACAAGATCCGTCGCGGTAACATTGAGGGTATTATTCACGAGTTCAAATAACAGTGTTTCAAGAATTGGCATTGTCGATTTGGATGGAATAACACCCGCAAGCTTGGAGAGAATACGCTGGAGGTCCGAGGTGCTGACCGTAAATTTCATCGTGATCTCCCTGGAGGTAAAAATGAAGGGACAAGCATTTCTCTAAAATCAAAGAAATATAGGCAAAATCTATATAATATACCAGCTTTTAAAGAAAAGAAGAAAAGATAAGAGTAGTAATAATGATGTGGATACGTTGATAAATAACAGTTTGACAAAGATAACGGAGGAGGGTATGCGCTAGTGGGCATACATCTCATGGTATGCTTGAGATCAGTGATGTGAACAAAAGAGGAGTTGTTAACACCTGTGTGCATACACGGAAAGGGATCAGCAAAAAAGTGTTGTTATGAACAGTGAACGAACAAATTATAAACGAATCGGATGCCGGAAGACACATGTTGGGCACACCCCCGGGATCATACGTGGCCAAGCATCTGGAGTCTGCGTTTGATCTGTTGCACGTGGGTCTGATACTTGGTATCCACCCGCATCTGATCTTCCACGGACTGATACGCGTGGATGACCGTGCTGTGATCACGTCCGCCAAAATGCATACCAATGGTCTTGAGTGATGCATTGGTGAGTTCTTTGATCAAATACATGGCAATCTGGCGTGCGTTGACGATTTCCTGCTTTCTGGTCTTGGCTCGCAAAAGGTCATCAGGAATGCTGAAGTACTCACAGACGGTTTTCTGTATTGTTTCAATGGTGATGGGCGAACGGACATCGCCGATCACGACCTTGAGCACTTCACGGGCGAGATCCAGGTTAATCTCGCGGCCCTCCAGGGATGCGCGGGCAAGCAGGCTGATAAGGCATCCTTCCAGCTCGCGGATATTGCTGGTAACGTTGCCGGCGATGAACTCCACGACGTCCTGAGGAAGCTCGATTCCGTCATCCACGCTCTTTTTCAATAAGATGGCAATTCGGGTCTCAAGATCCGGGGGCTGTATATCTGATGTCAGTCCCCATTGAAAACGCGAGAGCAGACGGTCGTCCAGCCCTTTGAGATCTTTGGGCGGCCGATCGGAGGATAGGACAATTTGTTTACCGAGCTGGTGGAGTTCATTGAACGTGTGGAAGAAGCTGTCCTGCGTCTTCTCTTTTCCGGAGAGAAACTGGATGTCGTCCACAATAAGGACATCCATGCTCCGGTAGAAATTGGAAAAGTCGCTTGTGCGGTTGCTTTGAATGGCGTCTACGAAGTCTACGGTGAACTTCTCGCTGGAGACGTACATCACCCGCCGCGCCTTGCCGTGTGCAAGCACATAATTGCCAATGGCCTGGATAAGGTGGGTTTTGCCAAGTCCCGTTCCGCCGTAGATAACAAGAGGGTTAAATGATGTTCCGCCGGGATTATTTGCAACCGCCGAGGCGGCCGCACGGGCCAACTGATTGCTGTCGCCCTTGATGTAGTTGTCGAACGTATATCGAGGGTTGAGGAAACTCTGGAAATTCATGGTTACGGGTTCGGAGCGCAGCAACGGGGGCTCCGGCGGACGCAACGGTGCCGTTGATTCGAAGCGCGACTGAAGAGCCGGGCGGGATGGGCGGACCGGATGCACAGGCGGCACATATTCCAGATCCTGCGGCGATTCCTCTGTCCGGATGGAGTATTCCAATCGGGCGTTCTTCCCGAGGACATCGGTGATCGTACTGTTGATGATGGTACAGTAATGCTCATCCAGCCAATCATAGAAGAACTGGCTGGGTACCTGCACTGTCAGCGCGCCGCTGTCCAGCTCCTGGGGAACGATCGGCTCGAACCAGGTCTTGAAGCTTTGCGAATTGACCCGCTCTTTGATCTGATCCATGCACGCCGTCCAGACCCGTTCAGCCTGCTCCCGGGGTGACGGCTGCGGAACCTGGCTCACGCTGTTAGTGATATTCAGAGCGGAAGTTGGCGAGTTATCCATAGCAGATCTTCAGATATTCACAATTTTATCCACACCCATGTGTGCAACTATCGTAGTCTTCAGGATGTTCAGGAGTTATCCACATATTCACTTATGCACACTGCTCCGTAAGACCAATATTATGAAATGTTTATGGATGTTCGTTACGGAGGAGTGTGATGGATGTCAATAAGGCGGCTGAGGGAGCGCGGAGAGCAAGTCTAATGGACTGACAATCCACATGTTATCAACATGTTTTCCCTGCAGCTACCATATTTCAAAATAAGGTTTCCGGAGTGGGAGCGCAAGGACTTTCTATGCGATGTTGCGTTCTTTACGATTGTAAGTCTGAGCTGTTATTGTTATCTTGACATGCTTTGTTTGTCTCCAGGAAAGTAGAGAGAAGTGAGGGAAGAACATGAAGAGGACGTATCAGCCTCATATTCGGAAGCGGAAGAACACGCACGGTTTCCGTGCCCGCATGGCGACAAAGGCCGGCCGCCAGGTTCTCGCCCGGAGGCGGGCCAGAGGGCGCAAGAAATTAACGGTCAGCGACGAACGGTAGGTGAAGCCGGTCGAAGCACTCCGGGGCCATGCCGCTTTCGGCCGTGTTTTTGATGGCGGCCGGAAAATCGGTGGCGCGTTGATGGTGTGCGTGTTTCTCGTTGATCGTGCGGAAAAGGCCGCCCTCCGTGTCGGATTCGCGGTTTCAAGCAGGCAGTTCAATGCCGTGCGGAGGAACCGTGTGCGGCGGTTGATGCGCGAGGCCGTCCGTTTTGAGTGCGCACCACTGAACGCAGCAGTAACGCAGCTCCGTGTCTCCGCAGATCTTGTGCTGGTTTTCCGTCCGCGAGCGGACCTTGACGTGCACCGCCTCACCCTAGCGCCGTTCCGATCGGACGTTGCCGACGTGTTCAACCGGCTCGCCGAACGGCTTCTGGAGCCTGCACATGCGTAGCGCAGTCGTCCTCCTCATTCGTGCTTACCAGCTGGTACTTGCACCGCTGTTGCCGGCCAATACATGCCGCTACTCACCGACATGCTCCCAATACGCTATCGATGCCGTGCAGAAGTACGGCGTGGCTCGTGGCGGATGGCGGGCCATCAAGAGAATCGGCCGATGTCATCCGTTTCATCCGGGCGGATACGACCCCGCCTGATTGTTGTTCTGCGCTAAGGGCACCCTATGGACAAGCAATCGACATTTGGCTTCATCCTTATCGGCATCATCCTTCTGGGCTGGATGTGGCTGCAGTCGCCACCACCACCTCCCTCCCCCGCTGTCACCGATACCTTATCTGTCCAGGGGAAAGCCCCTCTGGATACGGTGCCCCGTGCTGCGGCGCCCGCAGCCGTCGAACCCCGCCGGTCAACGGAGTCACCAGCACTTGAACTTGGAAGTGCCTTCGCCGGCAAAGAGAAGGGTGTTGAGAAAACCGTGACGATTGCGACAGATCTGTACACGACGCAACTCACGACACGCGGCGGCCTGATCAAAACCTGGGAGCTTCAGAAGTACAAAACCTGGGATGGGTATCCGGTTCAGCTTATGCAGTCGGAATCGGGCGGGGATATCAGTGTGCTTTTCACGTCGCGTGACGGGCGGCTGATCAATACTCACGGATTGTTCTTCGATGTCGACGGGCCGTTCACCGATCGCATTACGCTGACGGGAAGCGATTCCGCCACTGTGACATTGGCTCTCCGCGCCAACAACGGCGGGCGGATTGTGAAACGGTTTACGTTTCACGGCAATGACTACGCATTCGGACTGAAAATGGATTTCGAACGGATGGATTCCGTGATCTCGAATTTTGAGTACCAGATCGTGTGGGAGAACGGGATCCGGTATGCAGAAGAGAACAGCGTGGACGAATCCAGCTTTGCCATGGCGTACGCATATTCCGGCGGTGAGCTGACTGAAGTTGATGCGTCAAGCGTCGGCGAGAATGTGCAGCGTGATATCACCGGCACTGCAGATTGGGTCGCCCAGCGAAACAAATATTTCATTGCGGCGATGCTGCCACGGGGGACAAAGAGCGAAGGAGCGTATCTCGAGGGGGTTGCGCTTTCCTTGCCGGATCATGGCGTGCTGGAGCAATACGGGATGGCGTTGAAGATGCCCTTTCGCGGCCGCACAAACGAGGGCGCCGAATTGGATATCTATATCGGACCGCTCGAATACGATCGGATGAAAGCATTCGGCCTCGGCTTCGAGGAGACCATGAATCTCGGCGCCGCGTGGATCATCCGCCCGATCTCCGAATATGTCATGATACCACTGTTCAAGTTCCTGCGCTGGTTCATCCCGAACTACGGCGTGGTCATCATTGTGTTTTCCCTCATCATCAAGATCGCACTCCACCCACTCACAAAAACCAGCATGCGTTCGATGCGCAAGATGCAAAAGCTGGCACCCATGATCGAGGAGATTAAGGCGAAGTACAAAGACGACCAGCAGAAGCTGAGTCAGGCCACGATGAACCTGTACAAGGAATACGGGGCGAATCCGGCGTCGGGATGCCTGCCCATGTTGCTGCAGATGCCGATCCTGTTTGCGCTGTATTCGGTCTTTCGGTCTTCCATTGAACTGCGTCAGTCCTCGTTTGTCTGGTGGATCAAGGATCTCTCGGTTCCGGACTACCTCATCGATCTGCCATTTACCATTCCTTTCGCGGGGATCACGGCGTTCAGCGGACTTGCACTCCTGATGACAGCAACGACCATCATCCAGCAAAAGCAGACAGTGACGGATCCGCGCCAGAAGGCAATGGTTTGGATGATGCCGTTGATGATGCTGTTGATTTTCAACAGCCTGCCGTCCGGATTGAATCTCTATTACTTTGTGTTCAACCTTCTCTCAATAGGGCAACAGGCCATCTTCAACCGGCAGCACCAGGATGAACCGTTGCGGAAAGTCGATCCGAAGAAGTCGCAAGGAGGGATCCTGAGCCGCATTGCGAAGGACCTGCCGAAGAGGAAGTAAGAGCGATACTGCAAGTATGTACGAATATGCAAGCCCCGCGAGTGTCTGGCGGGGCTTGACTGTTTACAGCATTGCGCCTCGATGCTGAAATTCGTAGAATATTTGCTGTCAGCACGTGTGGATTCATGCATAATGGCGATACAATAACGGCTATAGCGACGGCGCCGGGCGTAAGTGCCGTGGCAATTGTGCGGGTGAGCGGACCGGAGGCAGTGGGGGTGGCCGACGCGGTGTTTCGCGGACGGGCACCGCTTTCGCGTGCTGCGGGTTTCACCGTGCACTACGGGTCTGCCGTGGACAGATCCGGAGAGACGGTCGATGAGGTGCTGGCGACCATCTTCCGCGGGCCGCATTCGTACACGGGGGAGGACCTCGTGGAGTTCGGGTGTCATGGGGGAGCGGTGGTGACCGCCGCAGTCCTGGATGCGCTTCTCGCCGCCGGGGCGCGGAACGCAGAGCCGGGAGAATTCACGCGAAGGGCCTTCCTGAACGGGAGGATCGATCTTTCGCAAGCCGAAGCAGTTGCCGATCTCATCGGCGCGCGCAGTGGTCGGGCGCGGAGGGCATCTTTGGAACAGCTTTCCGGGCGCCTGGGCAGCCGCGTGGGTGAACTGCGCAAAGAGCTCCTGGATTTATGTGCGTTATTGGAACTTGACCTGGATTTTGCGGAAGAAGGATTGGAAGTAATCGAGCCCGCGAGTGTGGATAAGCGGCTCGCGGCGGCAGCAGGACATGTGCGCCACCTGGCGTCTACCTATGAGGAAGGACGACTGTATCGCGATGGTGTGGCAGTCGTCTTCGCCGGCAGACCCAATGCCGGCAAGTCAAGTCTCTTCAACGCCTTGTTGAAAGAAGAACGCGCAATTGTCACCCCGGTTCCAGGGACTACGCGGGACTACCTCGAAGAATCTGTCGCGCTTGACGGCATTCTGTTCCGCTTGATCGACACCGCCGGTATCCGTGCCAGCAATGATGCAATAGAACAGGAAGGCATCCTCCGCGCACACAATGCCCTGCGAGCAGCCGACATCATTGTGCTGGTCGCAGACGTGACGGTAGAGACCCCTCCCGCCACGCTTGTCAAAGAGCTGGGTCCGCTCTCGGAAGGCCAGAAACTTATCACTGCGCTCAACAAGACCGATCTCTTGGATCACCCTGTGCCGGTAACGACAGTCAAGGGAGAAGAAGACAGCTGCGGAACTCTCTTATCGGTTTCGGCTCTGACTGGAGAGGGAATTCAGGTTCTGCACAAAACACTTGTGAGACTTGCATCCTCGGGATTCAGATCAGACGAACATGACGTGCTTATCACGAACCGTAGACATAAAGAAGCCCTTGAACGGGCGGCAGCGGACCTGGATCGGGCGCGCGCGACCCTGACTCAGGGGGCGACAAACGAGTTTGTCGCGCTGGATCTTCGGGAAGCAGTAAACTCCCTGTCGGAAATCACTGGTCAGATGACGAGCGAAGAGATCCTGAACGCCATATTTTCCAGGTTTTGCATAGGAAAATGATTGAATGTTTCACGTGGAACAACGATATGACGTCATCGTAGTCGGCGGCGGCCACGCCGGCATTGAGGCTTCGCTCGCTTCTGCCAGAATGGGGTGTTCCACCGGTTTGATTACCATGGAAAGGCAAGCAATAGGCCGAATGTCGTGCAATCCGGCCATCGGCGGCACGGCGAAAGGCCACCTCGTCAGGGAAATTGATGCCCTGGGCGGCGAAATGGGCAAAATCGCTGATGCTACAGGCATCCATTTCCGCATGCTCAACATGTCGAAAGGCCCTGCTGTTTGGTCGCCACGCTCACAGAATGACCGGGAATGGTACAGCAGGGAAGCGCTCCGCCGCATCGAAAATCAGGATGGGATCGACATTATCGAGGACACAGTCGCTGATCTTTTGATAGAAGATGGTTTCGTGCGGGGCCTTGTAACGGGAACCGGCATCAAAATCGGTTGTGTCACCCTGGTGCTGTGCAGCGGCACGTTCCTCAACGCGGTCATGCATACCGGAAATTCCAGGTCGGAAGGGGGGAGGTTCCAGGAGAAGTCTTCCACCGGACTGACTGAACGCCTCCTGAACGCCGGGCTGGTTGCCGGCCGGCTCAAAACCGGCACCCCACCCCGTCTGCGAAGCGATTCCATCGACTACCAGGAGACCGAGGTACAACAGGGAGACAAGGATCCGACGCCGTTTTCGTTCCAGAACAGCAAGATTGCCAACCGTCAAATTCCAATGTACCTGACATATACAAATCCACGGACACATGATTTGCTTAGGACTGGATTTGACGAGTCGCCACTCTTTACAGGCAGGATCAAGGGTATTGGTCCTCGATACTGCCCGTCGATAGAAGACAAGATCAATCGCTTTGCTGACAGGGATCGCCACCAGATTTTTCTCGAGCCAGAGGGATATGAATCGGATGTTGTCTACGTAAACGGATTCTCTTCGAGTCTTCCCGCGGCGGTTCAGGAAATTGCACTGAAGACGATACCGGGGCTTGCGCGCTCCGTCATGATGCGTCCGGGATATGCAGTAGAATATGACTTCTTCCCGCCGTATCAGGTGCGCCACACTCTCGAAACGAAAGGATTGCGCGGACTCTACTTTGCCGGGCAGATCAATGGGACGAGCGGGTACGAAGAGGCAGCCGCCCAGGGGCTGGTTGCAGGCATCAACGCAGCCCTGTCGGTCCAGGGGAGAGAACCGTTCATTATCGGCAGAAGCGAAGCGTACATCGGGGTGCTGATTGATGACCTGATTAACAAGTCGACCGAAGAACCCTATCGCATGTTTACATCGCGGGCGGAGTACAGGCTTGCTTTGCGTCAGGACAACGCCGATTCCCGACTTATGAGACGCGGACATACCCTGGGGCTCATTTCGCAACAAGTAATTGACCGATTGGACGATAAGGAGACCAGCGTCACGGCCGCCCGGGAGTACTTCCTCCGTGAACGTCTGACGAGGAGCGAAATCCGCACTGTTCTGGGTAGTGAAAACGGCGCCACGGATCCAGAGTCGGAGACGCTCAACCAGATCCTGCGCAGACCGGACGTAACCCTGGACAAGATCTTACGTGTGAGCCGGCTGAAGGCACACACTGTGGTCCAGAAGATCATAGCTGACCGGGACGCCGCCAGGCGCCTTGAGATTGAAGTCAAATATGAGGGTTATCTGAAGCGCCAGGATGAACAGATCGCGCTATTCAAGAAGAATGAGTCATTGATCATTCCCGATGATTTTGACTACGCTGCCGTGAAATCGTTGAGCAATGAAGGGAGGGAGAGACTCGCGAAGATTCGCCCACGGTCAATTGGACAGGCCATGAGAATGAGTGGCGTCAGCCCTGCCGACGCGACGATCCTGATGATTGGAATAATGAGGTAGTGTTCCACGTGGAACAATCCATAGTCTTCGCCAAAATATGCAGGACAAACGGCCTGAGTCTATCCTCACAGCAGCTAGCTCTCTTTGAAACATACGCGGGGCTCCTTCTTGAGTGGAATGCGAAGATTAACCTGATTTCGCGGAAAGATCAGGATAGTCTCTGGGAAAGCCACTTTCTCCATAGCGTTGCAGTTCTTTTTTGCCGGACTGTTCCCGATGTGATCAGAGTCCTGGATATCGGCACAGGAGGCGGCCTTCCCGGCATCCCATTAGCGATAGTGAAACAAGGATGGAGTGTAACGCTTCTGGATTCGATCACCAAAAAAACACTGGCTCTCCAGGACATTGTTCACCGACTCGGGATAGGGAGGATTGACGTTGTGAACGGGAGAGCTGAGGACAAAACAATCCTTGCCGGGCGTCGTGGCATGTACGACCTGGTGGTAGCGCGCGGAGTGGCGCCGTTGGCTCAACTTGCAAAATGGTCGCGGCCGTATCTCAGAAAAGGGAAAGATGGTTCAAAAGAAGGGGTGGGAAAAGTTCTGCCCGTGCCGTCGGTGGCGGCGTACAAGGGTGGGGATCTCGAGGATGAGTTGGGTGCGTTGCGCACGAAGGTTCACGGCACGGTACAGCGGGTTGACCATCTTGTATTCCGTGGAAGTGCCGAAGCGGGATTGGAAGGCAAGAAGCTGGTAGTTCTGCAGTTCACCTGATCATTCATCTTATATCCGTTATTGCATATGCCACATGAACTCTTGAACACTCTCGCAAAACTCCTTACGGAGCAGCGCAATCCTGCGTCGATGAATCTCGACAGCATGTCCACCGAGGAGATCCTCCGCCTGCTTAACGCCCAGGATAAGCTGGTCCCGCTCGCCGTGGAAAAGGAAATCCCCTACATCATGCAGGCCGTGGAACTGATCGTAAGCTCATTCCGCCGCGGCGGTCGCCTGCTCTACTTTGGTGCGGGAACAAGCGGACGCCTCGGCGTCGTGGACGCTTCGGAATGCCCACCGACATTTGGTACCCCTCCGGAACAGGTCGTAGGTGTGATTGCCGGCGGCCATGCCGCAATGTTTAAGTCTCAGGAAGGCGCCGAGGACAACGAGGCGCAGGCCCGAAAGGACGTCGATGCGCACAACGTGAATTCGACGGACACGGTTTGCGGCCTTGCGGCCAGCCGCCGCACGCCGTATGTCGTTGCGGCTGTCGCCCGCGCCCGGGAGCTGGGGGCGAAAACCATCTACGTGACAACCAACCCGCGGTCGGATTTCAACCTCGAGGTGGATGTGGCAATCTGTCCTGAAGTCGGCCCCGAGGTCCTGATGGGTTCGACACGCATGAAGTCTGGAACGGCACAGAAGCTCGTGATCAACATGCTTACTACCACGGCAATGGTGAAACTCGGCAAAGTCTACGAGAACATGATGGTGGACCTGCAGCTGACCAATAGAAAACTGGTGGAGCGCTCACGCCGCATTGTCATGATGGCTACCGGCGTGGAGTATGAGGCCGCCGCGGAGTACCTGAAACGCGCGGGAGGGCACGTCAAAAGTGCGATTGTCATGATCAAGACCGGTGTGGATTTCGCCGAGGCGCAAGCGCGCATCGCTGCTGCAGACGGATTTGTCCGCCGAGCCACCGGTGAAGGAGAGCAAACGCGCTGAGCGCGCGGAAGATGATGGCAGAGGTACTAAGAACAGAGCTCGATAACAGTCCGCTCATCCGCACACTGACAGACAAACTCCGTGCGACGAGACCCGGCGACGTGGTACTGGTCACCGGTGTCGCCGGCTCCCTGACTGCGCTGCTGGTTGCATCGTTGCATGCGGCGTTGGAGCGGCAGCTGGTGCTGGTGATGCCCGAAAAGGACCAGGCCTTGCGTGCGGCGGACGATGTGGCGCTGGCGTGCGGTGAGGGGGGGGTGCGTCTCTTTCTGGGGCGCGAGGAACATGAAGCCGTTCTCAGCGGCCGCAGCAGGGAGAGCAACGATGTACAGTCGCTGCGGCTGTTGACCGGGGGAGAAGTCCGTATCCTGGTGACGCATGCGGCCGGGCTCGCAGTCCGCCTCCCGCTCCCGGCGGAGGTGCAGCGCGACGCTCTGGTGCTGACCCGCGGAAACGCGGCGGGGTTTGATGCAACGGTGCGGCGTTTGCAGCAGTTCCGATTTGATCGCGCGGACATTGTCGAACAGCCCGGCGAATATGCAATTCGGGGGGGCATCATTGATGTATTTCCCTTCGTTGGTGAGAACCCCATCCGCATAGAGTTCTTCGGCGACACCGTGGATTCGCTGCGCGAGTTCGACGTGACGTCGCAGCGTTCCATCCGTCCGTTGGATGCGGCGATGGTCGTGCCGGACCTTCTGAGGGCGGAGCCCGGGGAGCAAGGCGTGAGCAGGGGCGACACGACCCTGGTGGAATATCTTTCGGATATAGCCGTTATTGTATTTGTGGAGCCACAAGAGTGCGCTGAAGTCTGGCGTGGACTTGTCACGGCCGGACGGCCCGATGTCGTACACCCTGAACGGCTCGAGGAAGTACTGGCGCTTTTCACGCGCATGCATGTGGCCTCGCTGCCGGTCGGCACCCCTGACATAGATGTCGGTGCGCGCCACCAACCGGCGTTCAACGGCAGCGTCCAGATGCTCGTGCGCGATCTGGCGGAACGCCAGGCCGGCGGGTACCGCACGCTTGTGACCTGTGAGACCGGTCCGGAACGGGACCGCATTCAGGAACTCATCGGCACGGCAATCGCTGCGCTGGACGACACGGAGCGCCCCGATCCGGCGCGCGTGGAATACCTGCTCGAACCGCTGCATGAAGGATTTCTCCTCCCGCCCCTCCGCCTGGCACTGTACGCCGAGCACCAGATCTTCGGCCGTGTCAAACGCCACCGCCACCGGCGCAAAAGCCGGTTCAAAGGGATCACCGAGAGCGAAATGCACCAGCTGCACAAAGGCGACTATGTCGTGCATGAAGATTTCGGCATCGGGCGTTTTGCCGGGCTCAAGACCATCCAGGTGCGCGATGTGCACGTGGAGGTCGCGTCCGTGGTGTATGAGGACGATGATGTTCTGTACGTCAACATCAGCTACCTGAACAAGCTGCAGAAGTACTCCTCAAAGGACGGACACATCCCCAAGGTACACCGGCTCGGCAGCGGCGAATGGGAGAAGCTGAAGGCCCGCACGAAGAAGCGGGTGAAGGACATTGCCCGCGATCTCATACGCCTCTATGCACGCCGTAAGCACTTGGAAGGTTTTTCCTTCCCAACGGACACGCCGTGGCAGAAAGAGCTTGAGGCCTCGTTCGCGTATGAAGATACCTTTGACCAGGCGAAGGCCACCGTGGACGTCAAGCGTGACATGGAGGCCGGCGCGCCGATGGACCGGCTGATCTGCGGGGATGTAGGCTTCGGCAAGACGGAAGTTGCCGTGCGCGCGGCATTCAAAGCGGTGATGGCGGGCAAGCAGATGGCGATGCTTGTGCCGACCACGATCCTCGCCCTGCAACATCTGAATACATTTCGCGACCGGATGGAGCGGTACGGTACCAGCATCGAGGTGCTCTCGCGCTTTCGCTCCCGGAAGGATCAGGACTCCGTCCTCGCCAATCTTGCAGAAGGAAAGGTGGATGTCCTGATAGGCACGCACCGCATTCTGTCAAAGGACGTGACATTCAAGGATCTCGGTCTCCTGGTGATCGATGAGGAACACCGCTTTGGTGTTGCCGCAAAAGAGAAGCTCCGGCATATGCGCACACAGTTGGACACGCTCTCGTTGACGGCTACACCGATCCCGCGGACGCTCCATTTTTCGCTTCTCGGTGCGCGCGATCTCTCGATCATTGCCACACCGCCGAGGAACCGCTTGCCGATCATCACAGAGCTGATACAGTGGAAAGACGAGACCATCACCGACGCGGTGCGGCGGGAAGTCCGCCGCGGGGGTCAGGTATACGTCGTCCACGACCGTGTCCAGACGATTGCGGATCTCACCGCGCGCCTGCAGCAGCTTCTGCCCGATGTACGGATGCGCTGTGCACATGGCCAGATGCATGCGCACGAACTCGAAGAGGTGATGCTTGCCTTTCTGGAGAAGCGGGTTGACCTGCTTGTGTCGACCAAGATCATCGAATCGGGCCTGGATATTCCGAACGTCAACACCATCATCATCAACCGGGCAGACCGTTTCGGCATGGCGGAACTCTACCAGTTGCGCGGCCGGGTCGGGCGATCCAATGTCCAGGCGTACGCCTACCTCGTCATCCCGCCTGTGTCGGTGATGGGCAGAAGTACCGTGCAGCGCCTGCAGGCGCTGCAGGAGTTCAACGAGCTCGGCTCGGGATTCAACCTGGCGATGCGGGATCTGGAAATACGCGGGGCGGGCAACATGCTGGGGAGCGAGCAAAGCGGCTTTATTGAAGCAATGGGGTTTGAGACGTAC
>DAINBR010000019.1:0-15873 GCA_036732865.1 Bacteroidota bacterium
AATCGGCAAAGCCTATACTCCCATCCAGGGATATGTGTACAAAGGATACTACCCTATCAGCACGCCCCTGAACATCTACACGCGTGAGCTCAACAGGGACCTTTCTCTGGGCTTCATTTCCTTTGCGACAGGCATTCATGGACAGAAAGTCTTTCTGAACAGCGGGCTGGTACCGGTGACGATGCCGGTGCGACTCATCCAACTTACATCAGAATAGGTGAAAGAGACATGAAACGAACCATCGCGGTTTTACTCTTCGGGTGCGTCGTGAGTATCGGCTACGGCCAGGATTTTCTATCCAAAGCGAAGGTTGCGTTGGGAGTCAAAGATACCGCCACAGCGATCACCAATCTGGAGCAGGCACTCAAGGCCGGGCAGAAGCCCGGAGATGTCCACTTTTATCTTGGGATCATCAAGTTTTCCCGGGGTCAATTTGCCGAAGCCAAGAAGAATTTCGAGGAATCGGTCAAAATTGACGATGAAAACGTCGAATCGCTCCGGTATCTCGGCGAGTGCGAGTTGAAGCTGGGCGACACGCAGGGTGCGATCGCACGGTTCCGCCGGGTGATAAAGCTTGCACCCAAGAGCGCCGCTGTTGCGGCATCATACGGGAAGGCACTGCTGGCCGCCGATTCGCTGGATGCCGCCATCCTCCAGCTGACCCGTGCGAAGGAATCCACGCCGGATGATCCTTCGATCTATGACGCCCTCGGCGACGCGTTTGCAAAACAGAATGTTGTGCCGATGGCCGTGATGAATTATCAGAAGGCCATTGACCTCGATTCCCTCTCAACCGAACGGCATGTCAAACTTGCGAAGTTCCATGAGAAGAACCGTCAATACACCGAAGCCGTGAAGCAGTTTGATGAAATCATCAAACTTGATTCAACAAATGCCGAAGCGTATGTACAGGAGGGGAACATCTATCTCCGCGCGAAGATGTACAAGCAGGCGGTGCCCGCGCTGAAGACGTATGCGCAACTGCGGCCGAATTCCGTCGAGGGGTCTGTCCTGTATGTGAAGGCGCTGGCGGGTGCAGGTGAGGATGCGGAAGTGGTGAAAGAAGCCAAGCGGTCCTTGAGACTCGACTCCACGAATGCCGATGTCTGGCGCCTGCTCGCACAGTCCCAGGTGGAGACGAAAGAATATGCCGATGCACTTGCGTCGTTCGAAGCGCTCAAACGCCGGAAGGAGTTCAAGCCGGAAGACCAGGACAAGTACGGGATGTCGCTGTTCCGGCTGGGGCGCGACGACGAGGCGCTCAAATCGCTCACCGAGGCGGTCGCGACGGATTCGACGAATTGCGATGCCTACTTTAGTCTCGGATCGATTTACATGAAGAAGAAGGACTATGAACAGGCGGCGGCAATGTTCGACAAACGCATCGCCTGCGATCCCCAGTCGATGTCCCTCGCTGCTTACCTGAATGCCGCGGCATCGTACATGCAGGTGAAAAACTTCCCGCGTGTCCGCGAACTGCTCACGGCCACGATCGACAAGCGACCGGACTATCTCCCCGCCCGGCTCTGGCTGGCCAGGTACTACACACAGGTCGACTCGCTGGAGAACGCCAAGGCGGAATATGATTCGGTGCTCAAGCAGATCGGGTCCAATGTCGACAAATACAAGAAGGAGGCTGCCGAAGCACACTACCTCCTGGGCATGTACTACTTCAGAAAGCAGCAGTTCGGACAGGCGGTTGAGTCATTCCGTCGTGCCTCGGGATACGGATACGAAGATGCCAGCCTGCGGCTGACCTGGGGCCAGGCGGTGATGCAGACGCTCGATCCGACAGGCGATGCCGCGGAAAACGACAGAAAGATCGATGAGTGCATCCGTCTGTTCCGGCGGACGATTGATCTGGACCCCGGCAATGCCCAAGGGCACCTCTGGCTTGCACAGGGACTTATCCGCTCACGGAAAGAGGGGGATGACGCCGTTAACAAGAAGCTGCAGGAAGAAGCCTGCAACGAGTTGCGGAAGGTACTCAAGCTCGATCCCCGGAATGATGATGCCAAGAAGACAATGGAGCGGATCGGCTGTCCAGGGGCAAAATAGGCGATTGTTGACCGGATTTCGCAGGCTTCTCGAGCCGCCCCGCATTCCGGGGCGGCTCTCTTTTTTGAGGGAACCCTTTTGCGCGGGGTTGCGTTATGAATATTAAATCGTCCAAACCGCACATTTCAGAAGTTTCAATCCAGAGCGGAGCAAAAGGAAGGAGCGAATGAAATGAGACTAATCGACGTCAAACGCCAAGAGCTGTTCAAGAAGGAAATGATGCCGTACGCGGACATGCTCTTCAACTACGCCATGTACCTTTCCGGGGACCGCGAACAGGCCGCGGATCTTCTCCAGGATACCTATCTGAAGGCCTTTCGTTTCTTCGACAAGTTTGAAGCCGGCACGAATGCCAAAGCCTGGCTCTACCGGATCATGAAGAACACCTTTATAAACGAGTATCGCCGGGTCCACCGCCAGCCAGATATTGTCGAATTCGACGAGCAGATCACACCGTACCAGATGTCGGCATCGGGTAAGAGTATGCCCGATCTCCGGGACATGATGGAAAGCCGCATGTTCGATGACGAGATGGCCGGAGCTATTGCGGCGTTACCCGACAAATTCAAGAGCGTGGTTATGCTGCGAGATCTTGAAGACATGCCGTACGAAGAAATCGCCCAGATCCTGAATATCCCCATCGGTACCGTCCGCTCGCGTTTGCACAGGGCGCGGTCGATCCTCTTCTCGCAGTTGAAAGACTACGCAAGTGCCAGAGGGTATACGGTAGGAGATCGCTTTGTTCCTTCGGAGATTTCAATGGCGGGATGATTCACCGGCCGGAGGATGAGGGTTTCAGCAGGAGCATCAGATCGCGAATGATTGCCGCCGTGGCACCCCAGATGACGCGGCCCTCGTAGTCATAGCGCCATGTCTCGCGCGGACCAATGTCGGTGATTCTGGTCTCGCGGCGGCGGTTCCGTTCGTCGCCCAGGAACGGCAACGGAACAAAGAAAACCTCGGCGACCTCCGCGGTGCTCGGCGACAGGTCGGGCAGTCTGCGCAGGAACCCCACGACAGGGGTGATGACAAACCCGGTCGGCGTGGCCAGGTCATCAAGGAGGCCGACCGTGAGGATATCATCGGCCGCGATTCCAAGTTCCTCTTTCGTCTCCCTCAATGCCGTGGCAGTCCTGTCGCGATCCTCCTCATCCACCATACCACCGGGAAACGCGATGTGCCCCTTGTGTGTCTGGACGGTATCCGTCCGTCGCGTGAGCAGCAGGTGGGTCTCGCCTTCAATTGACACGAGCGGGACAAGGACGGCGGAGGGAATGAGTCCTTCGTGCACAATACTCCTCCGGGCCCTCTGTCGCCGGGCATTCGCGAGAAGATTGCAGATGTCGTCGGATGACCAGGGCATAATGACAAGATACAGAAGGAGCGACAGAACTTCAAAGCACACAGGTTTGCACCTTCGGCAGGCTGTCTCTATATTGGATGAGCAGGGGAATGTGCTACCCGGGAAAGGAAAATGCATGCAGGAGCGCGAGATTCGCATTGAGGGAATGAGCTGTCAGCATTGCGTTATGACGGTGAGAGAGTCACTGCAAAAGGTCCCCGGCATTACGCTGAAAGTCGTGCGGGTGGGCGCGGTGGTGTTTAGCGCCGACGATCCGGGGGCTGCACTGGATCGCGTTCGTGCCGCCATCATAGAGGCGGGCTACACACCAACGAACTAAGTGCGACCGATGGCTCTAGAGGAATCCGATTCCCCGCTTCCGGCAATTTCCACACTTACCCTTCCGGTGGAGGGAATGACGTGTGCGAGTTGCGTCCGTCGTGTTGAGAAAGCGCTCGGGAAGGTAAGAGGTGTCGACTCGGTGAGCGTGAATCTCGCCACTGAGGCGGCCACCGTGACTTTTGATCCTGAACAGGCGTCGTTCGACAGCCTGAGTGCAGCCGTGGAAAAGGCAGGGTATGTCTTGCGGCGCCGGGGGGGGGACCAGGAACACGACATGCCGGCCGACGAGGCTGAAACATCCCCCGGCGAGCGGCAAAAACAATTGTTCTTCCTGAGCGCCGCTCTGACGGTGCCCGTTATGGTCCTGAGCATGTTGCCCATGACCGCGGCGTTGCCTCCCACGGCGGCACAGTGGCTGAACCTCCTCCTCCTCCTGCTGACGACCCCGGTGCTCTTCGTCGCGGGACGGCAGTTTTTCGTTGCGGCCTGGAAGGGGCTGTGGCATGCGACCGCCGACATGAATACGCTGGTGGCGATCGGCACCGGCACCGCGTTCGCCGCCAGCACCGCCACGGTTGCGTATCAACTCTCCACCCCGGGACACCAGACCCCCGGGCACGTCTATTTCGATACCAGCGCCACCATCATAACGCTTATCCTCCTCGGGAAGTGGCTTGAAGCACGCGCGAAATACCGGGCGACGACGGCGTTGCGTGCCCTCTTTTCCCTTCAGCCCACCGTTGCCACCGTTGTGCGCGGTGAGGCGGAAGAAGAAATACCCGTGACCCACCTTCTGCCGGGCGATCTGCTGCGCGTGAGGCCGGGTGACCGCATTCCCGTCGACGGCATCATTGCGGAAGGGGCCTCCTCGGTCGACGAATCTATGATGACGGGTGAGAGCCTGCCGGTCGAGAAAAGTCCCGGTTCAAAAGTTATGTCAGGCACGCTCAACCGGCAGGGGAGTCTTCTGTTCCGTGCAACCGCGGTGGGCCAGGAGACAGTCCTGGCGCAGATTATTCGCATGGTTGAACGCGCGCAGGCCGAAAAGCCCCCCGTGCAGCGAATTGCGGATGCCATTGCCTCGGTCTTTGTTCCAGCTGTCATGGTTGCTGCTCTGGCGACCTTTCTGGGATGGTACTTCGCGGCAGGCGAACCGGCGGCCACGGCGCTCACGCGGGCAATTGCCGTCTTGATCATCGCGTGCCCCTGTGCGTTGGGGCTGGCTACCCCCACTGCCATCATTGTCGGAACCGGAACGGGAGCAACGCAGGGAATCTATGTCAAGAATTCAGAAGCGCTGGAACGTGCACGGAAAGTCCGCACTATCGTCTTTGACAAGACCGGAACGCTCACCCATGGCAGCCCTGTCGTGACGGATGTCATCACTCTTGACACATCCCGCGACTACGTACTCGCGACTGCAGCCTCGGTGGAACGACTCTCGGAGCACCCTCTGGCGTCAGCTATTGTCGGTGCTGCCCAGGAGGCCGCTGCGGCGATTCCCGCTGCGACAGGCTTCCATGCAGTCCCCGGGGAAGGCATTGAAGGGACTCTGGAAGGGGAGCAGGTCCTGGCGGGATCCGGCGCGTTTCTGCGCAGCCATGGTGTGGACACCGGGGCCCTCGACGCGGAAGCTGTCCGGTTGGCCGGCGAGGGAAAAACAGTGGTCCATGTTTGCCGGGCCGGCAGGTTGCAGGGGCTGATTGCATTGGCCGATACACTCCGTCCCGAAGCACCTGACACAATTGCGCGTCTCCGTGCCATGGGATTGAGAACGGTGTTGCTTACGGGAGATGGAGAGCGCATTGCTGCGGCAGTCGGGAAGGCTGCGGGTGTGGATGAAGTTGTGTCCGGTGTACTTCCTGCCGGGAAGGCGGAATACATCAGGCAGCGCCGCCGCCGGGGCCACAGTGTCGCAATGGTCGGGGACGGCATCAACGACACGCCGGCCTTGGCGCAGGCCGATCTGAGCATCGCGCTCAGCTCGGGAACCGATGCAGCAATGGAGACGGCGGACATCACCGTCATGTCTTCAGATCTTCGTGCTGTGCCGCGGGCGATCGAATTGTCGCAACGCACAGTTCGCATCATCCGCCAGAATTTCTTCTGGGCATTCTTCTACAATGTGGTCGGCATACCCCTTGCGGCATTCGGCCTGCTCCATCCTATGGTGGCTGCCCTGGCGATGGCCTTCAGTTCCGTGAGCGTGGTGACCAACTCATTACGTCTCCGGCATCTTTCGTGAAATCCCCTGTCTACACGATTGACATTGCACACCCGCCGCGTCATCCGGATCGCGCGGAAGAGGAGATGGAGGCTGCCTGGCAGACGGTGCGGACTTCCCCGTCGTTGCACATTCTGAAGATCATACACGGCTATGGCAGTTCCGGCCAAGGAGGGTCGACGCGGACTCTCGCGCGCAACTGGGCGTACAGCAACCGGGCGCGGTTCCGGGCGATCATCAACGGAGAAACATACACCATCTTCGAGACCACGACACAGGCGATGCGCCTTGAAACTGGTCCGTACGATGATCCCGATCTGGTGCACGGGAATCCGGGGATACTCGTGATCTGGGTCCGGTGAAACTCATGAAATACCTCATCACGCTCCTGCTCGTGGCCGGTGTTTCGACGTTGTGCGCGCAGCCTTCTGCTCACGACCCGTGGGAAACATACTTCGAGGCCAGCGGCGGGCTGCGAACCCCGCGGTACGACAGCACTCTCGCATACTGCCGGCGCCTGGCCGCATTCTCTCCACTGGTCCACGTCACGTCGTTCGGCCAAAGCGCACAGGGCCGGGCCCTTCCGTTGGTGATAGTTTCCGGCGAGCGCTCCTTCACAGCAGCCTCCGCACGGCAGGCCGGGAAGGCCGTGGTCCTCATCCAGGCCGGCATTCACGCGGGCGAAATCGACGGGAAAGATGCCGGGCTCATGCTGATCCGGGACATCGTGGTTCGCAAACAGTACCCCCGGCTTCTTGACAGTCTGGTGCTGTTGTTCGTGCCCATCTTCAATGTCGACGGGCATGAGCGATTCGGACCGTACAACCGCATCAATCAGAACGGTCCGGTCGAAATGGGATGGCGGACGACGGCACAGAACCTGAATCTGAATCGCGACTACATGAAGGCCGACACCCCGGAGATGCGCGCGCTCTTGAAGCTTTTCGCGGCGTGGCTCCCCGACCTCTATATAGATTGCCATGTCACCGATGGGATTGATTTTCAGTACGACGTGACCTACGCCATGGACCTGGGAGCAAACATTGATGCCGCGGTGTCAGGCTGGGCCCGTGAATGGTTTCTGCCCATGGTCCTGCCCGCGGTCGAGGCTTCGGGTCACAAGGTGTTCTGGTATGTGATGCCGCGGGAGGATGTGGACCTCTCCAAAGGGCTGCGCGGCGGAGGCGTGTCCACCCCGCGCTTCTCCACCGGATACGCCGCGCTGCAAAACAGACCTGCACTGCTGATCGAAACGCATAGTCTGAAACCGTACCGGACACGGGTCAGTGCCACGTATCAATTCCTGAAGGCATCACTGCTGGCGGTCCGGAATTCAGTTTACCGGCTTAGGGATGTCGTGCATGCTGCCGACAGTTTCCTGGAAAGCGACGACCTGCCGGCGCGGACTATTCCACTCCGATTTGCGCCGGGGCCGGGATTCCATGTGCGGCATTTCCTCGGAATCAAGCAGCGGGTGGAGCAGAGCACCCTCAGCGGCGGCACACGGATTGTGTATACCGGCGAACCTGTCGAACTGGACCTTCCCGTTTATGACGAGATGATTGCTGAGGATTCCGTGAGCGTTCCCGAGGCATACGTGGTGCCTCCGGAGTTGACTTTTCTGCCTGAGCTGCTGCGTCTCCATGGCATCCGCTATACGCAACTTCCGCGTGCCGACACTCTCGCGATCACGTCGTACCGCTTCAGCAACGTTCAATTTGCCGGGAAGCCCTACGAGGGACGGCAGACGGTGGCGCTGAAAGCGTCGCCGGTTCACGAACGCAGATATTTTCCGGCGGGCAGCCTGCTCATCTCGACCCGGCAACGGTCCGCAAAGGTCCTTGTACACCTCCTTGAACCACGGAGTCCCGACTCGTTCGTTGCGTGGGGATTCATGAATGGCATCTTCGAACAGAAGGAGTACGCCGAGGGGTACGTGATGGAAAAGGCCGGGGCGGAGATGCTTGCGCAACGGCCCGCCCTGCGGCAGGCATTCGAAGAACGCGTCCGGACCGACTCGGCATTTGCGTCAAATCCAGACGCCCGTTTGCACTGGCTCTATCAGCATTCGCCGTGGAGTGATTCCACGGCGGGAGTGTACCCGGTGGGGAGACTTCAGAGCAGAGAAAAGTAGATCTCTTCCAACGTCCGGAGCTGTCCCGTCCGGTCGAAATGCTCAAGCACACGTGCACGCCCCGCGGTGCCCATGCGCTGGCGGAGATCCGCATCGGTTATGACTTGTTCCAGCCCCCTCGCCAGGGCCTCAGGGTCCTTCGGCTGCACCATGAGTCCGGTCGTACCATTTACGACGATATCAAGCACGCCATCGCAATTTGTGGATACCACAGGTTTTCCCATTGCCATTGCTTCGATCAACACGACGCCGAAAGACTCCGCGTGAGACGGAAAGGCGAGTATGTCGAACGACGCCATCACAGCGGGGATATCACTGCGAAATCCCATGAACCGGACGAAGTCCTGTATCCCGAGACGCCGGGCCAGATCGAAGACGGAGGCGGCGTATGTTTCTTCACCGTGACTGGCTTCACCCGCAATCAAGTATTGTACTGCGGGGTGGTCCCTGTGCAGCAGGTGCGCCGCGTGCAAGAGGTCTTCGAGCCCTTTGCCGGGGGAAAAACGGCCGACAAATCCCACGACGAGCGCATCATCCGGTATTCCCGCCTCCCGTCTCACACTGAAACGATCCACTGTGTCAGGGGCAAAGAGTGACGTGTCGACGGCATCGTGCACCGTCAGGACACGTTCCGGCGGCACGGGTGTGGTGGCAAGAACATTCCGGTGGATCACATCGCTGATTGCCAGTACCCTGCCGATATGCCGGTGTGTGTATCTGTGGAACAGATCCCTTTTGGTGATATAAGAGCCGACACGTTTGCTCATCACGATGGGGATTGCCCGGCCGCACAGCTGCATTGCGGGCACAACCGTGGCGAGGTCCCGCGAATGCTGGCAATGGATGATGTCGGTGGCGCCGGTGCGCAGGGTCTTGCTCAGGCGCCACAGGATCAATGGATGTACATATCCGGTGACATCGAGGGGGAGAAGCGTGAGTTCGTGGTGTGTGGCTTCGGTTGCGAGGCGGCTGCCGGGGGGGACGGCGAACGTGACGTGATGACCCCTCTCCCGCAAGCCGATGGTGAGTTCAAGCGCCTGCATCTCAAGGCCTCCCCACGACCGGGAGAAGCAGGTCTGAAGAATCGCGAGAGGCCGGGGTGTCATCGATAGGTCACCGCGGAGACGTTGAGACGTAAAGGCCCACCGTCTCCGCGGATGCCGTGATTGCGGCAGCTATTGACGCTGGCTGAGCAGGGAGACTTCGCGCCTGCCGGAGCCAAGGAAGACCTGGCGTGGACGCGTGATCTTCTGCTCCTTGTCCGTAAGCATTTCAGCCCACTGGGCCAGCCAACCGGACATCCGTCCCAGAGCGAACAGGACGGGGAACATGTCGACGGGGAACCGCATTGCCTGATAGATCAAGCCCGAGTAGAAATCAACGTTCGGATAGAGCTTCCGTTTGATAAAGTAATCGTCCTGCAGGGCGATGCGTTCCAGTTCAAGGGCGATATCGAGCTTCGGATTGCGGCCCGTCACCTCGAAGACCTGATCGGCAAGGCGCTTGATGATGTTTGCGCGCGGATCGTAGTTCTTGTAGACGCGGTGGCCAAATCCCATCAAGCGGCCTTTTCCGTCCTTGACTTCTTTGATGAACGCAGGGATTTTCTCTTTAGTGCCTATCTCATCGAGCATGCGGAGCACCGCCTCATTCGCGCCGCCGTGGAGGGGGCCGTACAGGGCCGCCGCCGCCGCTGCCGCGGCGCTGTACGGATCTACCAGGGAGCTTCCCACGCTGCGCATGGCACTCGTGCTGCAGTTCTGCTCGTGGTCTGCATGAAGTATGAACAATACATCGAGTGCTTTTTCCAGAACCGGGTTCGGCTTATACTTCGGCTCGGCAACCCGGTACATCATGTTCAGAAAATTGCCCGCAAACGAAAGTTCGTTGTCGGGGTGCACGTACGGCATGCCGATGCTGTGGCGGTAGGCATATGCTGCAAGCGTAGGCGCCTTGGCGATGAGCCTGTAGAAGGTCAGCTCCCTCTCCGCGGGATCCTGGACATTCTTCGCCGAAGGATAAAATGTGGAGAGCGCGGCAAGCGTACTCACGAACATGCCCATCGGATGTGCATCGTAATGGAAACCGTCCATGAGTTTCTTGATGTTCTCGTGAACGAATGTGTGCGTGGTGATCTGCGATGACCACTGCGCGAGCTGTGTCTTGTTTGGCAACTCGCCTTTCAGCAGCAGATACGCCACTTCGAGATAGGAACAACGCTCGGCAAGCTGGTCGATAGGGTAGCCCCGGTACTCCAGAATCCCTTTGTCGCCATCGATAAACGTAATCGTGCTTCTGCACGAGGCGGTGTTCATGTAGGCCGGATCATAGGTCATGAGGCCGAAATCTTCCGGCTTGACCCTGATCTGGCGGAGATCGGTAGCACGTATCGTGTCATGCTCGATCGGTACTTCGTAGACTTTCCCGGTCCGGTTATCTGTGATCGTCAACGTAGTTTTGACGGCATCGCCAGCAGCGTGCATGGGAACCTCCTGTTTGGGGGTGAGAATATCAACAACCTCGATCTGACGTACGATTGTAGCAAGAACCTTCAAGAAAAACAAGCATTGCCGTTACTTTTTCGGATACGGAGGCTGTGCCGGAAACGTAAAGGGCCGGTCGCGCACGTTCTTCATGACCACTTCAATCGCCTTATCCAGCTGTGCGTCTTTGCCTGCTGCCACTGAGGCCGGATCGTTGTCGATGAGGATGTCCGGATCAGCACCGTGATTCTCCACGAGCCACGTCCCCTTCTCGCCGTAAAATGCATTGTTGGATTGCTCGATGCTGCCGTTATCGATGGTGGTCTGCCGGTTCAAAATTCCCACCAATCCCCCCCAGGAAGGAACGCCGACCACCTGGCCCAGCTTGTTGGCCTTGAAGTCTTCAATGAATGCCTCGCCGTCCGAGCCATTGTACTCATTGGAGATTGCCACGTAGTGTGCGGTGGAAGTGGATCCCGGATAACGGAAAGGGACCATGTTTTTCAGGTTGTTGTAGGCGGTCACTTTCCGCTCGAGTTTGTCGATGAGGAAATACTCCGTCCACCCGCCGCTGTTCCGCCGGACATCGATGATCAATCCATCCTTGTAGCGGAACGCGCGCCAGTATTTGTCGAATTCTCCGATGCCGCCTGACCCCATGGCGTTGATGTGCATGTAGCCGACCCTTCCGTCGGTGGCTTTGAGGACGTAGTTGATATTGTCAGCCACCCAGCGGTGATAGCGGATCGACGCATCGTAGCGGACTGGTGTTACGGTATACGTTCTGGCGCCTTCGATCGTCGGTCGCGCATTTACCGTTATGTCGACCTTCTGTCCGGCGGTGATCTGCAGGAGACGGTGGTAATCCGCGGGCGGGCGCACCTCGGCCCCGTTGATGGCGATGAGATATCCGCCCTCCTGCAGATCGATATCAGGGCGCACGAGCGGGCCGGCGATGCTGCTGTTGTACTCCGTCGGTCCGTAGATGCGGGCAAACTTGTAGCGACCCGACGAGACATCCGGAACCAGATCGGCGCCGAGCCAGCCGGTGGACACCGGCGAAGGGGGTGGTGTGAGTGACACCTGGTCACCCCCGCTGATATACGTGTGAGACACACAGAGCTCGCCTACCATTTGCTGGATCACCCAATTGAGTTCTTCGCGAGAAGACAGTCCGGGTATATACGCGCGATAGGTATCGCCCATCTTCTTCCAATCGCGGCCGTGCATTCCCGGATCGTAAAAGAAATCGCGGTACCAGCGCCACGCATCGTTGAATATCTGTGTCCATTCGGCTTGGTTGTCGACGGTATATGCCAGAACACCATGAACGAGCTTCTTGCCGGCGGATGTGGAGTCGAATGCCTTCTCCACCGTTGAGGCGAAATAGTCGCCGGCTTTCTTAACGAGCAGTTGTTCACCGTTCACGGAAAGGCGGAAGTCCTGTATCTTGTCGGAGAGTATGGTTTCCTTCTTCTGTTCTACATCAAACATGTGCAGCGACCACTTCGTGTCTCCGCGGGGTCTAAAGATCTCTTCGTACTCATCCTCCGTGAATTTGGGCACCGAGGTCCACAGGACTTTCCCTCTGGCTGCTTTCAGGTGGAAGTAGTTGCCCGCGGGGACCGGGAGAGGGATGACACGTTTCTGGATGTCTTTCAGGTCAATGCGGAAAGGATCCGCCGCGCTTTTCGACAGGGCGCTGGCCACGGGATCCAGAAACGGCGGCTTCTCGCCTGCGCGGAGCTGGACTGCCATGACCTGCTGGGGATGCTCGTACACGTGGTTGTCCTCGTAGAAATCCATCAGGATATCGAAGTTTCTGCTGGAGACGTAGTACAGGTACCCGCCGGACATATCGAACGCAGGGTAGAGATTGTCATAGAAGTCGTTGGTGACGGCAGCCCGTGTGCTGTGCTCGAGCGAGTAGAGGAATATCTGGCTGTTGCGGTTGAACTGAACGAAACTGTAGGCGATCCATTTGCTGTCGGGTGACCAGGTATAGTCACTGATCTCCCAGAAGAATTCGTCGTTCTTCCCCTGCCGCGATTCATCGATCTTCGTGAGTTTCTTCGAAGCGATATCCAGCACGAAAATGGCGAAGTCCTTGTTGCCGAACAGGATCTTCCTGCCGTCCGGAGACCAGAGGAGGCGATACGAAGTGCGGTCGAGAGAGGTCGTCAGCTGTGTCCACGGACCGCCGGACACCGGCTGAGTGTAGATCTGGTATTCGCCCGACCGGTCCGAGAAAAACGCCACCGTCTGAGCATCCGGTGACAGGGCGGGGTGCATTTCGCGGGTTCCGGAGGTCATGGAAAGATTGATGGAGTGTTTCTTCTCCGGTGTGAGCGCGTAGAGATCGCCCCGCGCCTCTATCACCGCCTGTTTGCCGTCTCCGGAGAGGTCGATCGAATGGACAAAATCCTTTGCATCGATAGAACGGGTCCGGGTCATCCACCGATCGCTGGGAACGGTGACGGTAATCCGGGTATCTTTGCGTGAGGCTGTGTCGAAAACATGGATGTTCCCACTGTGAACATACACGATCCGGGTACCGTCAGTCGAAGGCATCATGACATCGAAATCATCGTAGGTTGTAATCTGTGTGACAGTGTGGCCCGTCAGATCCTGTGCGAAGATATTCGTAATGCCGTTGCCCCGGTCGGAAAGGAAGTACATCGTTGTGCCGATCCACATGGGGTAGGTATTCCTGCCGACATACTTCGACAATTGCGTGTAACTGTCGGTGGCATAGTCATAGCGCCAGATGTCCGGATGTTCGCCTCCTTTGTAGCGTTTCCAGTAGTATTCCTCACTCCCGCGACGGGTGTAGAGGAACGAGCGGCCATCCGGGGAAAAACTGCAGAGTGTCCCGCGGTCAGGTGGGAGCCGTTCGGGCAGCGAGCCGTTCAGGTCCACAGTATAGAGTTTGGGCGTTCGATAGATGACATTTTCGAACAGGGAACGGAAGATGACCCGTTTGCCGTCAGGCGTCCACCCAAGAGATTGAATGCCGCCCGGGAAATACGTAAGCCGTTCGGGAATTCCTCCCATACTGTTCATGAGGTAGACATTAGGAGTGCCGTCATAGTGTGCCGTGAAGGCCAGCCTGGATCCATCCGGAGAAAATCGCGCAGCGGATTCGGTGCCGGGATGGTTCGTCAGGCGTGTGGCCATACCGCCGGTTTCGGGGACGAGCCAGAGGTCACCCTCGTATGTGAACACGATCGTGGATTTGTGGATGTCCGGATAGCGCATGAATCGTCCCTCCATACTGCGTGAGGGAGTGGTGAGGCAAAGGAGCATGGCAACGGCAAGAACGTACGGGCGCATCATTGTACCTCCGGTGTATGTACGTGAAGCACGGGACCGCGAAAGCTCGGGTCAGGGAGCTTCCCGAGGAATTACATGCAGAGGGCGAGCGGGACGAATGTGTGATCGCATTATTAAAGTTTGACTGTCGGGCATTGAAGGGTTTTCATTGGCTGCCAGGCATGAGTAGGTGCCATCGGCATGGAGCATGCGGGCGCGGACTGTGTCCGCGAGCGCGGTATCAAGGATTTCCTCTCTAAGATGGAGGGCCAGAGCGGGATCTTCGACGGGGAACATCAGTTCCACGCGGCGGTCCAGATTGCGGCCCATGAGGTCGGCGCTGCTCAAGAAGAGTTCGGGAGCACTGTCGTTCCCGAAGTAGAAGACGCGGCTGTGCTCCAGAAACCGTCCGACGATGCTGATGACGCGGATGTGGTCGCTCACGCGGGGGATGTCCGGACGGAGGCAGCAGATTCCCCGGATGATCAAATCAACGGTGACGCCTGCCTGGGATGCCGCATAGAGCAGCTCGATCATCTTTGTGTCGGTGAGCGAGTTCATCTTCAGGATAATCCGTGCCGGCCGGCCGTTGCGTGCGTGGTCGATCTCGCGTTCGATCAGCGCCTTGACGCGCTCGCGCAGATTCACCGGCGCCAGCGCCAGCTTCCGGTACGTCTCCCGCGTGGAATAGCCGGTCAGGTAGTTGAAGACTTCCGTCGCGTCCGCGGTAATGTCTTCACGGCAGGTGAAAAAACTGACGTCGGTGTAGATACGCGCGGTCGCCGGGTTGTAGTTGCCGGTACCGAGGTGCACATAGCGGCGCAATCCGCCGGCTTCCTTCCGTACGACCAGGGCCATTTTTGCGTGGGTTTTCAGGCCGACAAGACCGTAGACAACGTGAACACCCGCCTCTTCAAGTTGTTTGGCCCAGATGATGTTGTTCTCCTCGTCGAAGCGCGCCTTCAGTTCGACAAGCACCGCAACCTGCTTCCCGCTCTCCGCTGCCTGAATGAAGAGAGGAATGAGCGGAGATTCTTTCCCGATGCGATACAGCGTTTGCTTGATTGCCAGAACACTGGGATCTTCGACCGCATTCTTGATGAACTGCACCACGGCACCGAAGGCATCATAGGGATGGTGCAGCACCAGGTCTCCCCTCCTGATCACGCTGAACATATCCTCGTTCTCCTCTTCGGTGGCGAGAGGAGAGGGATGATAAGGGGAATCCTTGAGATCAGGACGCGGAAGCTTCAACAGGCTCATGAGATGGCTGAGGCCGAGTGGGGGGCGTATTTCATAGAGCTCCGCGGGTGTGACGTCGAGGTACTCGGTCAGGATATCCCTGATCCTTTGAGGCATGCTGTGCTGAACTCCCATGCGGACAACGGAACCGAACCTGCGCATGCGGATGGATTGCTCGATGGAGCTCAGGAGATCATCTGCTTCATCTTCCTGAATTTCGATGTCGGCATTGCGGGTGACACGGAATGCATACGACTCTTTCACTTTCATGCCGGGGAACAGCATCTCGAGGTTATCGGCGATGAGATCTTCCAGCCAGACGAACCGGGCTGCGCCGCCGGGGGAGAGGTTGCCGGGCAACGGCACGAGGCGTGGGAGCACATCCGGCACTTTCACCCGTGCAAAGCGTTCGTCTCCTTTCGGATCAATGACAACCACCGCAAGGCTCAGGCTGAGGTTGGATATGTAAGGGAACGGATGGCCGGGGTCGAACGCCAGGGGTGTCAGCACGGGAAAAATCTCCCGGGCGAAGATTTTGCGGAGCGCCTCATGCTCTTCGCCGGTCACCTCGGTGATCGCAAGGAGGTGAATGTCAGCCTTCAGAAGGAGCGGATGCAATTCGTGCCAAAAACGGTCACTCATGGCGCGGAGCATGGATGAGACCCTGTCATGAACGGCCGCGAGCTGCTGGTCGGGAGTCCGTCCGTCAGGGGAATGATCCGACACGGCGGCCTCA
>DAINBR010000019.1:15883-17728 GCA_036732865.1 Bacteroidota bacterium
AATCTGGTCTTTGATAGCCGCTACGCGGATCATGAAAAACTCATCCAGGTTCGAGCTGACTATTGAGAGAAACTTGACGCGTTCCAAAAGGGGATGGCGTGAATCGCCGGCTTCATCGAGGACGCGTTGGTTGAACTCGAGCCAGCTCAATTCCCGGTTTATGTACAGGGCGGGGTCCAGGACGGAGGACGAAGCACCCGGGGATTCCGCCGAGTGATCCGGGCGGCGTCGTTTCCGGGCACGGCCCGTTGCCCGCCGTTTTTCCGGCTTGCCGGTGATTCCCCCGGGGGCGGGTGAATCCTCTGCCCGCGTCGCAGTCTGGGCTGGTCTATGTCCGCCGTCGGCGGGGAGTTGCACGAAAGGCCTCGAAAGTGGGTCGTTGAATCCGGTGCACAACTAATATCTCACCTTTGCGAGAGAAATTCAAGAAAGGGGAAAGCCGGTCATCTTGACAATGTCCCCTATTGCTTGTATCATGCAGCGTTCCACACCTTGAGGAGACGTCATGTCCATTTCGACCTCTACGCTGCCTGAAGGCGGCATTGGCGTAATTCAAGCAAAAGGGTCATTGATGGGTGGCGATGAGACTGTCGAGCTGCGACAGGCAGTTGCGGGTTTTGTGGATCGCGGATATGAGAAATTGCTGATCGATCTCAGCGGCGTGACATATCTCAACAGCACGGCGATCGGCGTGCTGGTCTCCGCACAAACCACGTATGCACGCCGCAACTGGCAGATCAAGCTGTCCGGTCTCAACAAGAACATTCAGAATATCTTCGTCATCACCAAATTGACGCTCGTGTTCGATGTCTACGACACCCTCAAGGAGGCTGTCGCGAGCTTCAAGTAGGCGCGCCAATGCAGTGTCCCGTCTGCGCGCGAAGTATCCCCGAAGTTTCACGGTTCTGCCTGTATTGCGGAACGACCCTTGAGGGCGCTCCCGTCCCGCGTCGCCCGTCACTGGACGGGTTGACACTTCTGCGCAATTACATTCCGCGTGATCTTGCCCAACGCATTCTCGACGCCGGAAAGCTGATCGAAAGCGAACGGCGCCTTGTCACCATCGTATTCGCCGACGTCACGGGCTTTACCACGCTGTCCGAACAAATGGATCCCGAGGATGTTTCGGCGATTCTGAACGACTGCTTTGCGGGGCTCGTCTCCATCGTGCTCAAGTATGAAGGAACGATCGACAAGTTCATCGGGGATGGGATCATGGCGATCTTCGGGGCTCCCCTTGCACACGAGAACGATCCGGAACGTGCAATACGCTGTGCCGTGGACATGGTTACGGATATTGGCCGGTTCAACGCTGCGCGGGCGGACACGCTGCGGGGTCCGCTCGGGCTGCATGTGGGTTTGCACAGCGGCATGGTCATTGCCGGGAACATCGGCACCGATCTCCGTATGGACTACACGGTGATCGGCGATACGGTCAACCTTGCATCGAGACTTGTGGAAATCGCACCGCGGGGCCAGGTCTACTTGTCTGCCGACACCCACAAGCTCGTGGCCGACATCGTCGAAGCCGAGGGTCCGTTTGATACAACACTGCGCGGCAAAGCAGTATCCGTTCCGGTGTACCGCCTCGTCTCCATCAGGGATGAAGCCGACCGTAGCGCGCGGGTGATGGGCCAGGACAATTTCGTCGGCCGGATGCAGGAGATGGAACTCTTCAACGGGGCGCTGGAGACGGTTGTGCGCAGGGACCATGCGCTGCTGTGCCTCCGCGGGGAAGCAGGTGTCGGCAAATCGCGGCTGAAGGCCGAAATGGTAAAGCTGGCGCGCCAGCAAGGCCACTTCACCGTGGAAGGGGCATGCTCGAGCTTCGAGACGACCACGCCC
>DAINBR010000020.1:0-17655 GCA_036732865.1 Bacteroidota bacterium
CATCTCCGTCGGGAAGCAAGATCACGTTTCTGGATACGCCCGGTCACGAGGCGTTTACCGCCATGCGTGCACGCGGCGCCCAGATTACCGATATCGTGGTCCTCGTTGTCGCGGCCGATGACAGCGTCATGCCTCAGACTCTGGAGGCCATCAGTCATGCGCGCGCGGCTTCCGTGCCGATCATCATCGCGATCAACAAGACGGATAAACCGGATGCCAACCCAGGGCGGATCCGCCAGCAGCTCTCCGAGCGAGACATCCTCGTGGAGGAGTGGGGCGGCAAATACCAGTGCGTCGAACTCTCTGCGAAGACCGGCAAGAATGTGGACCTGCTTCTCGAAAAGATCGCTCTCGAGGCGGAAGTCCTTGATCTCAAAGCGAATCCCGATCGTCTCGCCTATGGCACGATTGTGGAAGCTCAGCTCGACAAGGGGAAAGGCATAACCACCACCATTCTGGTGCAGAAGGGAACGCTGCATGTCGGCGACCCGTTTATCGGGGGCATTTACAGCGGCAAAGTGCGCGCGATGTACGACGAGGGCGGCAATCGACTGGAAATAGCCGGTCCGTCGTGTCCGGTGCAGCTGACCGGTCTTGACGGCATTCCCCAGGCCGGCGACACGTTCATAGTTATGGATTCCGACCGTTCCGCCCGCGAAATCAGCTTCCGACGCCAGCAGCTAAAGCGGGAACAAGACTTCCGCCAGGTGCGGCTTACGACCCTGGATGATATCTCGCAGCAGATCAAAGACGGTCAGGTGAAGGAGCTGGGCGTCATCGTCAAGGGCGACGTGGATGGCTCCGTAGAAGCCCTCGCAGATTCGCTCATGAAGATCCAACACAAAGAGGTAAAGCTGCGCGTCATTCACAGCGGTGTGGGGACGATCTCCGAATCGGATGTGATGCTTGCCACCGCATCGGGGGCTGTCATTATCGGGTTCCGCGTGCGTCCAAACCTGAATGCTCGGCGTCTGGCAGAGAAGGAAAAAGTCGATATCCGGATGTACAGCATCATCTACGATGCCATCGAGGATGTGCACAAGGCACTCGAAGGCATGCTCTCTCCCGAGAAGAAGGAAGAGATCATGAGCACTGTCGACATCCGGGCGGTATTCAAGGTGCCCAAGGTGGGCAACATCGCCGGGTGTTACGTGCAGGATGGGAAAATCATGCGCAATCACCGGGTGCGGCTCGTGCGTGACGGCATCCAGGTGTATGAGGGAACAATTAGCTCTTTGAAAAGACTGAAAGATGACGTGCGCGAGGTGGAAGCGGGTTTCGAGTGCGGCATCGGTCTCGATAATTTCAACGACCTGAAGGTCGGCGATACGATCGAGTCATTCCGCATCGTCGAAAGCAAACGGAAGCTCTGACATGTCCATCCGCACATCACGGGTTGCGTCACTGATCAAGGAAGAGATCGGCGAAATTCTCACGCGGGAGTACAGTTCCGCGCCATACGGCTTCACCACCGTAACCGATGTATCGGTCACCGGCGACCTCCGTATTGCCAAAGTGTATTTCAGCGTTATGGGGACGCCGGAAGTGCAGCGGAAGACGATGGAGAGGCTGGAGGGGGAGCGGGGTCACATCCGCGGCATCGTGGGCTCCCATCTCCGGATGCGATTTGTCCCGGAGCTGCAGTTTTTTCACGACACGACCATGGACCGCGTGGATCGGATCAACACATTGATCCGAGAGATCCACAGGAATGACGATGAGCCCAAACCGACCGAATGACTCAAGGTTCAACGATGTCCCGGGCGAAGTGCTTCTGATTGACAAGCCGTCCGGGTGGACCTCGTTTGACGTTGTGAACAAGCTGCGCCGCGCGGGGGGCGGTCTCAAAATGGGACACACCGGCACACTGGATCCGCTGGCGACGGGGCTGCTCATTATCTGCACCGGCAAGAAACGTAAGGAAATCGAGCGGTTCACCGGGCTGGACAAGGAGTACCTGGTCGGGGTCGTCCTCGGGGTACGGACGCCGAGTTACGACACGGAGACTGACCCTATCGAGCAGCGGAGCACGGAGGGAGTGACGGAAGAACACATTCGAGCGGTTCTGGAGGAATTCACCGGCCCCCAGATGCAGACTCCCCCGATGTGGTCTGCGGTCAAGGTTGGCGGAAAGAGATTGTACGAGTTGGCCAGGAAGGGCCGGGACATCGACCGTCCGGCCCGCCAGATTGTGGTGCACTCTATTGCCACCGTGGAATGCGCTATCCCCCGGCTGGTCTTACGAATCGCCTGTTCGAAGGGCACGTACGTGCGGTCCCTGGTCAACGATATCGGCGAGCGCCTCGGGTGCGGTGCAAGCGTGAGCAGTCTCCGCAGGACCAGGATAGGTCCGTACAGTGTTGATGAGGCCTCCGGTATTCCCCAGGCAGCGGCACATTTGGAGGGCAGTTACGCGCAAAGTCTATGAACGTCATCCGTTCTTTACAGGATATCCGTCACGCAAAAAACTCGGTGGTCACTGTCGGCACGTTCGACGGCGTTCACCTGGCACACCGGGAGATCATCCGCGAGGTGGTGAACCGGGCGCGTATGCGGGAAGGACGGAGCGTGGTGATCACTTTCGATCCTCACCCGAAAGCCGTGGTGGCGTCCGCGCGCGGTCCTGTGGGGCTGCTTTCGACACTCGGCGAACGAACCGCTATGATCGGCGAGATGCACGTCAGCGATCTCATCGTCATTCCGTTCAACTTTGAATTCTCACGCATCAGCGCCACGATGTTTTACCAGAACTACGTAAGCCGCCTGATCGGGGTAAGCGAGGTTATCGTCGGGTATGATCATATGTTCGGGCGGGACCGCGAAGCGGGAACGGAAGAACTTGTGGCTCTCGGCAGGTTGCTCGATTTCTCGGTGCTAGCCGTGCATCCGCTCACGCTCGATGGTCAGCCGATCAGCAGCACGCTGATCCGCCGTGCGTTGAACAGCGGGGATCTGGAGCGGTCCGAACGAATGCTGGGTTATCCGTACGCTCTCACAGGCACGGTAGTCCAGGGAGATCGCCGGGGCCGGACGCTGGGCTTTCCTACGGCCAACCTGGTTCTGCAGGAACAGGGCAAGCTCGTGCCCGCCAACGGCGTCTATCTTGTGGCGGTGCAGGTCGCCGATGTGCACGCGTTTGGCATGATGAACATCGGAGTGCGCCCGACGCTGACCGCTGGCGACACTCGCGTACTCGAAGTTCATATCCTCGACTTTGATCGTGAGATCTACGACGAAACAATCACCGTGGCATTCCTTCGCCGGCTCCGGGATGAGCGCAAGTTCGGGTCGGTACAGGAGTTGGTTGCGCAGCTTAACCGGGACCGGGACGCGGCGCGTAAGGCCCGCATGAGTGCGACGTATTCTCCAACACAACGCAAGGAGTAACAGAATGGCCATTACGAAGGACATCAAGGAAGGCATTATCGCAAAGTACGGCAAGACGCCGAAGGACACAGGGATTCCTGAAGTGCAGATCGCCCTGTTGACGGCGCGCATCAACGATCTTGCGCCCCATTTTGAGAAATTTCCAAAAGATCATCTTTCGCGTGTCGGACTGTTGAAAATGGTGGGCAAGCGCCGCCGTTTGCTGGATTACCTTCGCGAGAAGAACATCGAGCGGTACAGGAAGATTATTGAGGAATTGCAGCTTCGTAAGTAACACGTGTCTTAACAATTGCAGGGTGTAATGAAAGTCACCAAAGAAGTTGAAATAGGGGGAAAACTGTTCTCCCTGGAGACCGGGCGATTCGCCAAACAGGCGGACGGCGCGGTGATGGCGCGGTACGGCGATACCATGGTGCTGGCTACCGTGGTGGCCAACGACGAGCCCACCCCTGGTCTGGATTACTTCCCCCTCCAGGTCGAGTATCGCGAAAAGGCCGCATCAGCGGGAAAGATCCCCGGCGGGTTTCTGAAGCGCGAAGCCCGTCCATCGGAGAAGGAAATCCTCTCCGCACGCGTCATCGATCGACCCATCCGGCCCATGTTCCCGGAATGGTATCAGTGTGAAACGCAGATCATCGTCACCGTCTACTCCTCGGACCAGGAGCATGATGGCGACGTGCTCGGCGCAGTGGCTGCCTCCGCGGCACTGGCGATCTCCGACATTCCTTTCACCGGGCCGATCGCAGAGGTTCGTGTCGGCCGTCTTAACGGCGAGTTCGTGATCAACCCCACGTATTCGCAGATCCTGACCAGCGACATGGACATCACCGTTGCCGGCACAAATGATTCGATTGTCATGGTGGAGGGGCAGGCAGGGGAGATTTCCGAGAAAGAAATGCTGGATGCGCTCGTGTTCGCGCACGGTTACATCAACCAGATCTGCGCCCTGCAAGCAGAGCTGGCGAGGGAAGTCGGGAAGCAGAAGCGGCCTCAACCGGATGGCGATGCGAATGCGGCACTCAAGTCCGAGGTCAAAAGCCTTGCCGGAGAACGCATTAACACGCTGGCCGGGACAGCGCTGCTGAAAGAAGAGAGAGCGAAGCAGACTGCTGAGCTGCAGAAAGAAGTGCTGGCTGCTTTGGCCGAAAAGTATCCCGGGCAGGAAGGTGTCATGAAGGAAGCCTTGCATGAACTCGAGTACCATGCGATGCGCGAAATGATCCTGACGCACGGGCGGCGGTTGGACGGTCGCGGGCTCCGCGAAATCCGTCCGATAACCATCGAGATCGGTTTGCTTCCCCGCACACACGGTTCGGCGCTGTTCCAGCGCGGTGAGACGCAGAGTCTGACCACTCTGACCCTGGGGACCAAGCTCGACGAACAGATCATCGATGGTCTCGCACCGGAGTCTTCGAAGCGATTCATGCTGCACTACAACTTTCCCCCGTTTTCCGTCGGGGAGGTCGGCCGCCTCGGCACGACCGGACGCCGCGAGATCGGCCACGGAAATCTTGCGGAACGCTCGATCAAGAACATGATGCCGCCCGAGGCGTCTTTCCCGTACACGATACGCATCGTATCTGATATCCTGGAGTCGAACGGATCCTCCTCCATGGCCACCGTCTGTGCGGCGAGCCTGGCATTGATGGACGGCGGCGCGCCGCTCGCGAAGCCGATCGCCGGCATTGCTATGGGTCTCGTGAAAGAGGGAGACCGGGTGGCGATCCTGAGTGATATCCTGGGCAATGAGGATCACCTCGGCGACATGGACTTCAAAGTTGCGGGCACACCCGATGGCATTACTGCTTGCCAGATGGATATCAAGGTGCGGGGGATCTCGATCGACATCATGCGGAATGCGCTGGAGCAGGCCCGCGAGGGACGGCTACACATTCTCGGCAAGATGGCGGAAGTCATCTCAGCGCCGCGCGGCGACCTTTCGTCGTTTGCACCGCGCTTGACGACCATCCACATCCCGGTGGATCTCATCGGTGCGGTCATCGGACCGGGTGGAAAGAACATCCGCAAGATCGTCAGTGACAGCGGCGCGGAAATCAACATCGAAGACGACGGCTCGGTCGTCGTTGCCGCCACGACCAAGGAATCCGCCGACAAGGCGATTGCGGCAATCAGCCGCATCACCGAAGTCCCCGAAGTCGGGAAAATATACAATGCCACCGTGAAGAAAGTCACCGACTTCGGTGCGTTTGTGGAATTTCTCCCCGGCAAGGAAGGCCTTGTACACGTGTCGCAGCTGGACGTGAAACGCGTCGCAAACCCCTCGGATGTGGTGAAGGTCGGGGATGTTTTCGACGTGAAGATCGTCGACAAGGACGACATGGGGCGGTGGAAGCTGAGCCGCAAAGCTGTGCTTGCTCCCGACGTGCCGTATGAGAGAACCCCGCCGCGAAGAGAAGGTGGCGACCGGCCGCACCGGGATCACCCGCACGGCGACAGGGGACACGACAGAGGACACGGCAGAGGACCGAGCAGGGACTCGAAGAGCGAGTAGATCGTCTGCCGCACAAACCAACAAAGCCACGAAGGATAGCTATTCTTCGTGGCTTGTATTTTGTGCCGGCGGCTGGCCAGCGCAGGGGGACTCTTACCGCATCAGCAGCTGATGTTTGAACCCCGTGACGTCTACATGATGCTCCAGCCAACGCACAACATCAGGACCATACTTGTTGAGGAAGTGCAGTATGTTCAACTGCCGCTCCTGAAGGCTTCCGCCGGGCAGAACGCCGCTGACGGCTTTCTCGATCTGGCGGACCGCAGTTTCGTGCTGCCGTTTCTGCGCGGTGATTGATTTGTCTTTGAGCAGGTTTACCGTCGTTGTGATCTTCCCGATTGCGTTCTCCAGTGCGCCGGTAAGCGTCGGGTCGACCTCTCCCAATCCGAATTTCAGTTCGTTCAGTGCCTCCGACAATCCGCCGGTCGCTCGGGCAAACATTTCGTCCAAATTTATCTCTGCGATCTGTTGAACCACCCTTTGGGTCAACTGTGATGTATCTCCGAACAGATCCGAGACATCAAGACCGTACTTCTCGAGAACGCGCTGCACGCGCTCTTCGACGATAGTTGCACTGGCGCGCGGAAAGAGCACGGGTTGGACGATTCCGAAGTGCTGATACAACGGCGCGAGTTGGGCATGGTAGGCAATTTCCGACGGCCCGGCGACATAGGCGACGGTTGGCAACAGCGAATCCTGCACGAGCGGCCGTAATACCACATTCGGGCTCAGCAACTCGGGGGTCTCCATCGCAATGCGCTGGAGCTCTTCCGGAGGAATGAAGTGACGCGTTCCCTTCAAGCTGAAATCGCTCTCCCGCGGCTCGATGGGGTAGCGCCCGCCCTTATGAAAGAGGAACAGGTTAATCGACTTTGGCTTGACCTGGGCATGATACCGTTGTTCAAGTTCGGCGCTTTGACCGATAACAATCTGGGAGGTGATGGGGTACTGCGTCACCTCGCGCACGAACAGCGGGGAGAGAAGTCTCTTCAGTTCCGGCCTGTTGCCGGAGACAAAGATAATTCCGGCATCGGGCAAAAGGCGCTGCAGCCACTTAGCGAAAGCCGAGTTGAACGTGGTCCCTACCTGATAGCACATCCGGACACCGTCCATCAGGTCATGGGTGAACTCCGTGTGCGGTAAGGCGGAACCCAGGGAAGTTAAAGTGTGTTCTAAAGATGCGTCAAAGATCATTTCGCCGACGGGACCCGGATTGCGGTCGGGCAAGATGCCACCGGGGAGATACTCGACTTTCACGACGGAACCCTGTGCATCGAGCACCTGGGTGTGGTTCATTTCCGCAAAATCGTGGTCTTCACCCTCTAGCCAGAACACGGGCACAAAGTCCCATCGGGGATACTTTTCTTTGAGCCGTCTGCTCAGGATGATGGTCGTAAGGGTTTTGAGGACGGTGTACATCGGTCCTCCGAACAGCCCCACCTGTTGCCCTGTGACCACGGCGAACGTAGTCGGTTTGCGAAGCAACGCGATGTTAACGAGCGTCCGCTCCGGCGCGCCCAACTCATTGTGTTGTTCCAGCAAAACGTCTGCGACCGGAATTCTGAACGAATGCGGATGATTCTGCAGGGCACCGATCACCGTTTCGTATGAAGCGTTCTCACGGAAATCGGTTCGAAAGAATGATTGGACGCGAGGATAGTCGTAAAGATAGTCGACAAAAAGATCTGAGAAGCCCCCGACGGCAGGCGGCAGTTGGCGAAAGTCTATCCAGTTCATGACGGCGTAATATCGACAAAAAAGGCGTTGCTTTCAAGTTGAAAGTTACTTACACTAGCCGAAAACACAGCCCTCGATTGCGGATGACGATATTACCTCATCCGTTTCCTATCGTTGAACGCCTATGAAGAAGTCCCTCCTTGACTATACGCTGAAAATCCGCGTCCCAATCATCCTTTTGGTGGGTGTGGTGGCCTTCGTGGCGACATACTATCTGTCGCGGGCCGAGCGAGAAGGGGTAGGCTATGCTCCCGCTCAGCCGATTGCGTTTTCCCACAGGCTGCACGCGGGCTCAATGCGCATTGACTGCAAGTACTGTCACGAAGCGGCAACGAGCTCCCCTCACGCCGGAATCCCCGCAGTCTCTGTGTGCATGAATTGCCATACCGTGGCCCGGAAAGCCCAGCCCGAGATCATCACGCTAACCAAGTTCTATGAAGAGGGAAGCGCGCTTCCGTGGAAACGGGTCCATCGCGTTCCCGACTATGCGTACTTCAATCACAGTGCACATGTCAACCGCGGTATCGATTGCGCGAATTGTCACGGAAAAGTCGAGACCATGGAGGTGGTGGAGCAGGTGTCCCAGTTCACGATGGGAGCATGTTTGGATTGTCACAGGAATGCCCCCACCCGGCTGGCGGGAGTTCCCAATATCAAGCGGGGCCCTGAAATGTGCGGGTCGTGTCACAGGTAGGAGCAGCCAATGTCACATCTTGAAAAAGTTCAGGGGTCAGACCCGAACCGATTGTCAATAGTCAATAGACTATTTACAATCATCAATCGGTTGGGGTCAGACCCCACCCGACGCGCCACAGGCCCCTCCCGCCGCGCCAGGCGGTCATTCCTCAGCCACTTTGGTGGCGTGATTGCCGGTTTCATTGCCGGTGTGCCATTGATTCATCCTAGGTTCTCACATCTCAGCGACGATTCCACACTCCGGAACCAGGAAAGTACCGGACACATCCAGGCCAGGATTCATCCCATGGCGGTCCCGCGAACATCGACGAGGTCTCTCCCCAATGTCTGAATTTCAGCCAGGTGTGACTGACGCGTTTTCGCCGGATGAACTTTCGCCGATCTCCCGTAAACAGTTTCTTGGACTGCTCGCCGCTTCCGCTGCCTTCGCCGCGACCGGATGCACCGACTACCGGGACAAAGGAGAAATTGTTCCCTACACCAGAAAACCCGAAGAAATCACTCCGGGAGTGGCGAACTATTACGCATCCACCTGCACCGGTTGTTCTCAAGCCTGTGGCACGCTGATCAAGACCCGTGAAGGGCGGCCCGTCAAAATCGATGGCAATCCCGATCATCCCATCAACAGGGGAAAACTCTGTGCGAAGGGGCAGGCGTCGATCATTTCGCTTTATGATCCCGCGCGGCTTCGGGCGCCCCGGTACGGCGCCGCATCCACAAAAAGCGGAGACGTTTCGTGGGATGACGCCGATGCCGAAGTCATCCGGCATCTGACGGAGACCCGACGTAACGGCAAGTCCATATTTCTATTCACGTCTCCTGCGCAGTCGCCGACATTGCGCAATCTTCTCACCGAATTTGCGGCGACTTATCCCGGCACCCGGATCATTCCCTACGCTTTGCTGAATGACGAATCTCGCAGAAGGGCCTGGGAAGCATGTTATGGAGCCGTTCCGCTCCCGGTGATTCTCTGGGGAGACGCCAGCGTCATCGTCTCGCTCGAAGCGGACTTCCTCGGCACCGAAGGGTTCAGCATCGAGCAGAGCCGGCAGTTTGCCGCTGGTCGTGACATCATGAGATCAACACGGTTCAACCGTCTGTATACCGTTGAGTCGGGATTCTCCCTTACAAGTGCGAATGCTGATTACCGCCTGAAGCTGCATCCTTCGGCACAGACCGCGTTTGTGTATGCGTTGTTGAACGAAATTCTGTTGAGGCGGAAAGCTGTTGCGGTGCCACGTGCGCTGCAAGCGGCAGTGGAATCACACGACATTGGCAACTTCTGCGCACGTCACGGTGTCGCGCAGGACGTCGTGACGCATCTTGTCGATGACCTGCTTGCCAGTCGGAAGAAAGGTATCGTGTACGCAGGCCCCGGACTTCCGGAAGAGACACACATTGCCGTCAATGTTCTGAACGATTTGTTGGGCAACACGGCGCTGTACAGCAATAGTACAACGGAAGCGGAGGGTCTGCGCCCTGCATCCTCCCGAGAGGTTGAAAGCGCGGTGGCTGGGATGAGGGCCGGTCTGGCTGGTGTGGTGCTCCACTTTGGTGTCAACCCCGTGTACGATCTTCCAAGGTCATTCGGGTATGCGGAGGCCCTGAAACTCGTTCCCCTGAGTGTGGACCTTGCAGAAGCCGAGAGTGAAACCGGACAGCTCTGCACGTACATGTTGCCGGTAAACAATGCGTTGGAGAGCTGGGGCGACTATCAGGTCAGGACGGGTCTCTATTCGTTGCAGCAGCCGGTGATTGCGCCGTTATACAGTACCCGGCAGCGCGAGGCAATTCTGTTGCATTGGATGGCGGGGCAGACACCCTTTGTTGAAACTCTCTACCATGCGTATCTGAAGAATCACTGGGAGACGAGGATCTTCCCGTCCCTTGACCGTGCGGTGTCGTTTGAGGCCTTTTGGAATGCTTCATTGCATGACGGCGTAGTGCCAGGCCAGGCGTCTGCGGCGCTGCATCCGCCGTTGAACCGGACCGTCCTCGCCGGGCTTGCGGTTGGTGAAGAGCGTACCACGATGATGCTTTCCTGGAACGAGGGCCCGTTCACCGGCGACGGGCGATTCGCCAACAACGGCTGGCTCCAGGAGCTGCCGCACCCGGTCACCAGGGTTGTGTGGGACAATTATGCCGCGGTATCCCCTGCAACGGCGACCGCACTGGGCGTCGAAATGCACGACATGTTGACGGTCGAGACAGCTTCGGGATCACAAACCCTGCCCGTGTTCGTGCAGGCGGGTATGGCCGACAATGTTGTGGCTGTCAGTACGGGCTATGGCCGGTGGAATGCCGGGCCTGTAGGTTCCGGCGTGGGCACGGATATTATCCGGTTGTTTCCCGGCGCAGCGCTCAACGGCGGTAGGTTAATCCCGCTGGTCAAGGCGCACAAGGCATCCGGCCGTCATGAGCTTGTCACAACGCAAGAGCATCACTCTCTTGATGATACCTTTGTCAAAGATTTTCATCTGAAGCGAAAGATCATTCGGGAAAATACTCTGGCGCGTCATTTACAGGACCCACTTTGGCTGCAACGCGAACACCGTGAATACGACAGCATCAGCAAGGAAGTGGAATACCACGGTGTCAAGTGGGCCATGGCGATCGATCTCAATAAATGCACCGGATGTTCCGCGTGCGTCGCGAGCTGCAACGTCGAAAACAACCTCCCTGTGATCGGCAAGGAACAGGTCGAGAAGGGAAGGGAGATGCAATGGATTCGTATCGACCGTTACTTCAGCGGGACTCCGGAGGACCCGGTTTCGAGCCATCAGCCCATGCTGTGCCAGCATTGCGACAACGCGCCGTGCGAAAACGTGTGTCCGGTTGTGGCCACCAACCACAGTGAAGATGGGTTGAACCAGATGGTGTACAACCGTTGTGTCGGCACCAAGTACTGCTCAAACAACTGTCCCTTCAAAGTGCGACGGTTCAATTTCTACAATTTCCGGGACTACTTCGCGGACGGATACTACTTACAGGAACCGGTATCGCTTGTGTACAACCCGGAAGTTACCGTGCGTTCGCGGGGAGTCATGGAAAAGTGCACATTCTGCGTGCAGAGGATTATGGAAGCGCGCCAGCACGCGACGGAGCAAGGCGTGACGTTTAATGGAGCGGGTGTGCGGACAGCGTGCGAAGTGGCATGCCCCGCAGAGGCCATCGTATTCGGAAACATGAATGATCCAGCGTCAGCCGTCTCCCGGTACCGCGAGCACGATCTGGCATACCACGTCCTTGAGGACCTGAACGTCCGTCCCAACGTGACGTATCTGGCGCGTCTGCGAAATACTCACACGGAGAAGACCTCGTGAGCACAGCGCTCGTCGACTACACCCGGGAGGAGGAAGTAATTGCCGGCAGGACGACCGCCAGCGAAATCGATGCGGTGGTATCGGCGCCACTCGACCGCTTCCCGTCGCGGCTCTGGTGGATCGCATTCAGTGTCACTGGCACCATGCTTGGCATAGGGGTTGTCTCCATCACGATCACGGTCCTGTTCGGATTGGGCACATGGGGCATCAATGAGCCGGTCTCGTGGGGTTTTGACATTGTCAACTTCGTGTTCTGGGTGGGCATCGGGCATGCGGGAACGTTAATATCCGCCATACTCTTTCTCCTCCGCCAGCGGTGGAGAAACGGCATCGCGCGTTTTGCCGAAGCGATGACGATCTTCGCGGTTATGTGCGCCAGCATATTCCCGCTGTTGCACACCGGGCGGCCGTGGCTTCCGATGTACCTGACACCGTACCCGAACCAGCACGGCCTGTGGGTGAACTTCACTTCGCCTCTATTGTGGGACGTGTTTGCTGTGTCGACCTACCTGACCGTGTCGGCAGTATTCTGGTATCTGGGGCTCGTGCCGGATTTTGCCACGCTGCGCGATCGCACCGTGAAACCCGTGAAGAAGGTCATTTATTCTATTCTCAGTCTGGGGTGGCGCCATTCGAACCGCCACTGGCATCACTTCGAGCGGGCCTATCTCATCCTGGCCGGATTTGCGACACCCCTTGTGCTCTCTGTGCACACCATCGTCAGTTTTGATTTTGCGGTCTCGGTGATCCCGGGATGGCACACAACGATCTTTCCCCCGTATTTCGTTGCGGGTGCAGTCTTCTCCGGCTTCGCCATGGTGCAGAATTCGCTCATTCTCGTGCGCCAGTACTTCACGTTGAAACACCTCATTACGCTGGACACACTTGAAAAGATGAACAAGGTGATGATTCTGACGGGAAGCATGGTGGGCTACGCCTATGCGACCGAGTTTTTCATCGCGTGGTACAGTGGCAGCCAGTTCGAGTCGTTCGTGTTCATCAACCGGGCGCTTGGGCCGTACGCGTGGGCGTACTGGATCATGATCTCCTGCAACGTGGTATTTCCCCAGCTCTTCTGGTTCAAGAAGATCCGTCGGTCCATCCCGGCAATGTTCGTCATCGGACTTTTCGTGAACGTCGGGATGTGGTTCGAGAGGTTTGTCATCATCGTCACCTCATTATCACGTGACTTTCTCCCGACGAGCTGGGGCCACTACGTGCCGAGCCTCATCGACGTCGGCATACTCATCGGCAGTTTTGGCTTGTTCTTCACATTGATTCTGTTGTTCGTGCGTGTGGCGCCAGTGATCTCGCTCGCGGAAATCAAGTCCGTCGTGCCCGGGGCTCAACCGCACCATCACAGTTGATGCGTCAGATACCGAAAGCACATGGGAAATCCACTGCATAGTATTACCGCACTGTTCGCGTCGCCGGACGCCCTGGTGCACGCGGTGCAAGAAACGGTAAAGGCAGGATACACGCGGTACGATGTGCATTCGCCGTACCCCATCCACGGGATTGGCCACAGCATGCGGCTCCGGACTTCGCCCCTGGGGTATTTCGCGCTGGCCTTCGGGCTTCTCGGCGCGTTCGGCTCCGTCGGGTTGATGACGTGGATCACGCTGGTCGATTACCCGCTCGTGATCGGGGGAAAGCCTTTCTGGTCATGGCCTGCATTCGTTCCGGTTGCTTTTGAATTGACGGTATTGTCAGCGTCGGTCCTCACCGTGGTGACCTTGATTGTCTTCTACTTGAAATTTCCCAACAACAGCCATCCGTTGCATGATACGCCGTACATGAAGCGCGTCTCATCCGATGGCTTCGGGATCAGTATACAGTCGGACGATCCGGCGTTCGATGAGGCCTCGGTTCGCGCCCACCTCGCGCGGGTGGCGGGGACGGACATCGCCGCGGTGTACTATGATCCCGAGATGATCGACCACGGGCAGAAGCTCTTCGACCCACGGTTCATCGGTCTCCTGATCGGCGTCGCGCTCATTGTCTCGGGGGGGACATACATCGCATTGAACAAAGTGGCGTTCATGGAGCCGTTCAACTGGATGATGGAGCAGGGGAAGCTGAAGGCGCAGGCGCCGAGCACGTTTTTTGCCGATGGCTCGGGGATGCGTACACCCGTACCGGGAACCGTCGCACGTGGATTCCTGCCGTACGCCTTCGCGGGAAAACCCGCCGAGGCCGAGAACAACCTGGCCAATCCTCTGGCGCCGACAGCCGAGGTCCTGGCTCGCGGGCGCACCCAGTATCTGACTTTCTGCAGTCCATGTCACGGCAATTTCGGACGGGGCGACAGCCGCCTGCGCGGACAATTCCCGAATCCACCCACACTCCTGTCTGACAAAGTGCAGAATTGGCCAGATGGAAGCATCTATCACGTGATTACGAACGGACAGAACATCATGCCTTCGTATTCCGGCCAGATCGGCAGAGACGATCGCTGGGCCATCGTGCACTATGTGCGTGCCCTGGAGCGTGCCCAATCCGCAAAGGAGTCCGATCTGAAATGACACCAGTGACTCCGGGCATACCGACGAAGGGGACGCCCTTCACTCCATCCTCCGACCGGCTTGGCGTGGCGCTGCTGGCAGTCGGTGTCCTACTCGTGGTGCTGGCTTTTAGGGTGGAACCGATGCGTGCAAGTTTCGGCTCCATCATCCTTTACCTCACAATGGTCAGCATTGCTGCCGGTTCGTTGTTCCTGATTGCGCTCGAGTATATCGCCGGGGCAGTCTGGAGCGTCCCCATGCGGAGGGCCAATGAGTTTCTCGCGGGACTCTCACCGTTCCTGATTCTGCTGGTGGTACCGTTGTTTCTGCATATCCATGATCTCTTTCACTGGAGCCACCCGGAAGCCATGGCGAGTGACGAGCTGCTGAAAGGGAAGGCACCGTATCTCAACATCCCATTTTTTGTGCTGCGCACAGTCGTGATCCTGGGCATCTGGGCCCTCTTTGCGGCACTCTTCGTGAGGAATTCCACCGCGCAGGACATCTCGCGTGATCCCGCCCTCACGCGCAAGAACGTTTACCTCGCGGCGGCGTTCCTTCCTGTGTTTGCGATTACGATCACGCTGACGGCCTTCGATTGGGGGATGAGTCTGGAAGCTCACTGGTACTCCACCATCTATGGCGTCTACTTCTTCGCCGGCACGGTGCTGACGGCTCTGGCAGCAGGAACGCTCGTAGTTCTGAATCTACAGAAGAGCGGCTCCATTCCCGCACTTCGCCCTGATCACTACTACAGTCTGGGCGCACTCATGTTCAGCTTCGTGAATTTCTGGGCATACATTGCATTCAGCCAGTTCCTCCTGATCTGGTATGCGAATATTCCCGAAGAGACATACTGGTTTATGGCTCGTTGGAGGAACGGCTGGCAATATGTGTCAGTCCTTCTGATCCTCGTGCACTTTCTTGTGCCGTATTTTGCGCTGCTGTCGCAGGAAGCAAAGATGAATCCGGCGCGCCTGAAATTCATGGCAATCTGGCTGCTCGCCGCACATGTGCTCGACCTTTACTGGCTCGTCATGCCGACATATGCGCCCGGCATCACGCTCGGATGGGTGGAAGTCGGGTTCCCGCTCGTTGGAGTCGGCATGACGTTCCTGCTGCTTTCGTGGAAGACAAAACGATACAATGCTGTGCCGATCGGCGATCCCAAGCTGCAGCGGGGTCTCGATTTCCGTCTCTAAGACCGTCAAGGATTGCGATGGAGCAGTTGCCTCATTACAAAGAGGAAATAGATTTTCGGGACCTGTTGCGCAAGCCCCGTAGGTTGTTTGGGTTCAGCTTCCTGTACTTTCTGGGGCTCCTGGTAATCGTGGGCATATTGTACGCCTGGAACCTGAACGACATCGGAAAGAACACGGTCGTCCCGCTTGTGCTGACCGACTCCTCGGCATTTGTGCAGGATATCCCGCTGCAAGCACCGGGGATCCTCCCTCCGTTGGATGTCGACAGCGTGGCGAAACCAAACAGCGAACTTCTTGCCCGCGGGCGTGTGCTCTTCAAAGCGAATTGCGTCTCCTGCCATGGTGAGAACGGCATGGGAGACGGACCGGCCGGGATCGTACTCAACCCCCGCCCCAGGAATCTCCACCAGGCAACCGGTTGGACCAACGGAGCCAAAGTGTCCGAGATTTACCGGACTCTCGAAGAAGGCATTGTCAGAAACGGCATGGCCTCGTACAACTACCTGTCCCCGGCAGATCGTTTCGCACTGATCCACGTTGTGCGGTCGTTCAATCCTTCGCCGCCGGCCGATACTGATCAGGAGATTGCCGCACTGGATACAACATATCAACTCTCAAAGGGAAAGAGCATCCCGGCACAGATTCCCGTCAAGGTGGCGATGAACCGCATTGTTACCGAGGCGGGTCAGGGCAGGGAAGTACTGCTGTCACGCATCAAGCAAATTCGTGTCAGCCAGGATCCGGGCGCAGTGCTGTTCTCGAGATATGTCCATGATCCTGTGCGGTTTCTGACCGCCTGCGAGTCGAGGCCCGGGATGGTCAACTTTCTTGAAGATTTTGTCCGCCTCGTAAGCATAGATCCTGTCGCGCTCGGCGTCGTTCCGGCCGTGACGAATCTCGCGGCCCGGGATTGGGCTGTTTTGCACCATTTTGTTCTATTGGAGGTCCGCTGATGCAGCATCGTGGGGTTGTACTGGCCGCGTTCCTTGTCACCCTTTTTCTCGCGAAGGCGCAGCCCTTGCGCGCGCAAGAGACTCCGGTTCGCCCGGAAATCGGGATTCAGGAGCATCTGGGAACCGTGATTCCCCTGGAGGTGGAGCTTTATGATGAACAGGGACACCTGACCGCACTGCGGAAGGTGATAACCAAACCCACCATCGTCACCTTTGTGTATTACCGCTGCCCTGGCATCTGCAGTCCGCTTCTGACCGAGTTGAGCCGGGTCGTGGACAACATCGATCTTGAACTTGGAACTGACTATCAGATTGTCACGATCAGTTTCGACGCGCGCGAGACGCCTGACCTCTCCGCGTCAAAGAAGGAAAGCTATCTTGGTGCGTTGCGACACAAGGTTGACCCTGCCGGGTGGCGATGGTTCACGGGGGACAGCGTTGCGATTGATAGGCTGACCGATGCAGCGGGTTTCTATTTCAAGCGTGACGGCCAGGACTTCGTGCATGCCGGCGCGCTGATCGTGCTCTCTCCTGAAGGGAAAGTGACACGATATATCAACGGCATCAAGTATCTCCCGTTTGACGTCAAGATGGCCGTCGTTGAAGCGGCGGAGGGGCGGACGGGCCCGACCATCGCTAAACTCCTTGCATACTGCTATCGCTATGATCCCGAAGCGGGTACCTACGCACTGAATGTCACGCGCGTCTCCGGAATTGTCATCGTCATTCTCGCGCTGGCCTTCGTAATCGTGTTCGTCCTCAGGCCCAAAAAGTTGATCGCAGAAAGGTAACACCACAATGGCAGAAACGAACCCAGCCGTCGAAAACACTTCCCCGGGATTCTACACGGAGCCCGGGCGCCACAGGGGGGTGGCCGGGTGGATCCTGAGCACGGATCACAAACGAATCGGGCTGCTGTACTTCGGCGCGATTTTGATATTCTTCCTCACGGCGGTGAGCCTCGGTTTTTTGATGAGGTTGGAGCTGTTAACCCACGGTAAAACGATCGTCGAGCCGCAGACGTACAATGTGATGTTCACTCTCCACGGGATCATCATGGTGTTCCTGTTCATTATTCCGGGCATGCCGGCGGTGTTCGGGAATTTCATGCTCCCTCTGTTGATAGGTGCCAAGGACGTCTTCTTTCCGCGCCTCAACCTGTTGTCGTGGTGGTTTTTCATCATCGGTGGGCTTCTTGCGCTGATATCGGTGTTTCTCCCCGGCGGAGCAGCAGACACGGGCTGGACGTTTTACGTCCCGTACAGTGTGCGGACTTCGACGAATGTCATTCCCGCGCTCATGGCGGCACTCATACTTGGGTTTTCTTCAATTCTCACGGGG
>DAINBR010000021.1:0-11163 GCA_036732865.1 Bacteroidota bacterium
CTTTCTGGGATTCGTGCTCATCTTCGTTGCACTCCAGAAGCAATGAAGTCTGTGAGCCCTACCGGCGTGCCGGTGAACCCGGGGGTGCAGTAATGGTTCTCCGGCAGGATTCGGTGCTCTACGCAAACGCGTTTGGAATTGCAGACGTCGAGGCCGGGACGCCGAACACGCTTACCACCAACTTCAGGCTTGCCTCTGTCACAAAGCAGTTTACCGCGATGGCGGTGGTGATGCTGGCCGAACGCGGAAAACTGTCACTGGAACAAAGCCTGACAGAATTCTTCCCTGATTTCGCCCCGGTCGGTCGAAAGATTACCCTGAAGCATCTGCTCACGCATACGTCCGGCATCGCGGCATATGAGGATGTGATGCCGGAGTCCACCGTCGTCCCACTGCTCGACAGGGATGTTCTTCGACTTCTCAAGAGCATTGACAGTACCCATGGTGCGCCGGGTTCATCGTTCGCCTACAGCAATTCCGGCTTTGCATTGCTGGCCTTGATCGTCGAACGGGCCTCCGGCGAATCATTTGCTCACTTTTTGAAGACCAACATCTTCCTCCCCCTGGGGATGAACAACACGGTGGCCTACGAGCGCGGGATTTCCGAAGTCCCCCAGAGAGCATACGGGTACTCCATTGATACAGTGAGACCGGGACAAATGACGCTCACAGACCAGAGTCTGACGAGTTCTGTGCTCGGCGATGGCGGCATCTATTCATCGGTTACTGACTTGCGAAAATGGAGTGCGGCACTTGCCGCCGGCTCGCTGGTGTCTGCGAAATCTCTGGACGAAGTGCTGTCACATAGCGCAACAGTTGAAGAACGGAAGATCTGGTACGGATATGGATGGTACATCGGGAGTCTGGAAGGTATTCCGGCCTATTACCATGGCGGCTCAACGGTCGGCTTCCGCACGTTTATTCTGCTTATTCCGGATCGTGCGCTGACCGTCATCGCGCTTTTCAACCGATCAGATGTGCTGGCGGAGGAAATCGGCTGGAAACTTGCACGGCTGTACATCTGATCTGAAGAGGAGCCAGGAACATCTGCGGCTCTCTTCGCTGGCCTGATTGGCTTGTGAAAGGAGCCCTCCGTCCGCCCACCGGCCGCTCTTCCTTGCCAGCTGGAGACATTTCAGCAAGGAATCGCCGTTGCTCCCTTCCGGCTTGATTGGACCGGTCAGTATTCTCCTCGCAGATCAATGAACCTGGCTGAATCGTTGCTGTTTGCTCGCTTATCGTCTCACCATAGAATCGAGTCGAACTGCTCGTTGATTTTCGCCGGCAGATGGCGTACGTTAATAGTATGAGTGATTCGGGCAACGTTTTCAATATCCAGCGATTTTCCATCCATGATGGCCCGGGAATCCGGACAACGGTGTTTCTCAAGGGATGCACGTTGGCCTGTTTCTGGTGCCATAACCCCGAGGGAAGACATACATATCCTGAGATCCAATTCTTCCCTGAACGATGCATTGTCTGTGGCGCATGCGTGGGGGTCTGTCAACACTCCGCACATGAGATCTGCGACAATGCACATGTCTTCCACCGGGAGCTATGTCAGAATCATGGGGCATGTGCAGAAGTATGCTATGCGCAGGCACTGCAATTCACCGGTCAGGTCATGAGCGTTCCAGATGTCGTGGAGGAGGTCCTGCGGGACAGGGCATTTTACGAGTCCTCAGGCGGTGGAGTGACGCTCTCCGGCGGCGAGCCGTCGTTGAGTACCGCCTTTGCACTGGAAATCCTCGGGCAATGCAAGAACCATCATCTGCACACCGCCATTGAAACTTGCGGCGATTGTCCCTGGTCGTCACTGGAACCTCTTCTGCCCGTCACCGATCTGATAATGATGGATATCAAGCATATGGTGGGAGATCGCCACCGGTCGGCAACAGGCAGGTCCAATGAACGCATCCTTGATAATGCCCGGAAATTGGCCTTGAGAGAAGTGCCTATCATATTTCGAACACCGGTCGTGCCGACCGTGAATGACTCCCCGGAAGAAATCAGAGAGATTGCATCATTCGTGAAGGCTTTGATAGACTTGCGGAAGGGCTGCCGCACCGGGATGAACGGTAGCGCGAATATCACGTACGAACTGCTGACGTTTCACAGGCTGTCGTCAGACAAATACCGCAGTCTTGGACTGGGGTACCTAGCCTCGGGCATGACCTCCCCGACAGGGCTACAGATGCGGATGCTCGCAGACGTAGTGGGCAGTCTCGGGATTGCTGTTACGGTGCGGTAGGTGCGCCGGGCGACCGCCGGATCCAACTGCGAAGGGGAACAATGCACACACCTCCTATGAGCGAACTCACCTATCGACAGCGCGTCGAAATGCTTCGTGCGACGAAGTTGCGTCACACAGAAGAAAAGAGGCGTGAGATTGGCTCCCTCGATATGGATGATCTTCCCATCATGCTTCCGCCGCCGGAGATGCGCAAGATCGTGCGTATCGTCAGTGGTTCGGGCATCACCATCTCCGACGCCCTCTTCAGCAACTTTGTGCCCAGGAGCAACCATCCCGGTGGCGGCTTCTTTGGCGCCCGGATATGCGGCGAAAATTTCCATGCCCTTCTGGACGCCCATCCACCATACGTCGATCCCATCAGCTCCCTCGCGGGGGGCTACATGGCCAGTTTTCTTGCCTATCGCGAGCCCGCGTGGAATCCGGACTTCGACTATGCCCATTTGTATGAAGGACAGAAGAAGTACAGGCTTCACCACGGCATCGGGGCCGTCCAGCACTTCTGCCAGGACATGACGATCGGTTTCTCCCTCGGATGGGGCGGTCTCCTCGACAAGATCCGTGATTACCGGTCCGTCAATACCGACGAGGAATCCACTGAGCTCTATGATGGACTTGAACAGTGCGTGCTCGGGATTCAGCACTGGGTTGCACGTCACGTCCTGGCCGCGCGTGAGATGGCGGAACGGGAGGAGCGTCCCGAGCTGCGCCGCAATCTGCTGCAAATGGCGGAGATCAATGCGGTGCTGGTCAACAGGCCGCCGGGAACCTTCCGGGAGGCCTGCCAGTGGATGCTGTGGTATCAGCTCGCAGCAAAAATGTACAACATGAGCGGCTCGCTGGGACGCATCGACCAGTTCCTGTATCCCTACTTTGAAAGGGATAAGAGCCAGGGGACGCTGACAGATGAAGAGGCGATCTTCCATCTTTGCTGTTACTTCGTCATGGATACAAGTTATACTCAGCTGGGGGGACCTGATGCTGTGGGAAAAGACACGACCAACACCCTTTCGCATCTTGTGCTGGAAGCCGCCCATCGACTTCGAATTCCGGTGAACGTGGGCGTGAGTGTGGGGAAGAATACGGATCCCTCTTTGTTGCGGCGTGGCGTCGAAATGTTGTTTGAAGACAAGACCGGGATCCCGAAGTTTCTTGGCGTGGATCGCACAAGCGAGGGTTTTGCCCGCAACGGATACCCCATTGCGCTGGGCAGGGAACGGGCGTACTCCGGTTGCCACTGGTGCGCGCTCCCCGGACGCGAATATACGGTGAATGACTGTGTGAAGATCAATCTGCCCGCGGTGTTCGACGTTGCCTTTCGTGACATGATGAACGACCGGTCCCGGAAGCCGGGTCTCCCTGTTCTCCTGGAGAGGTTTGAATACCATCTGCGGCGCAGTGTTGAGGTCATCGCCGAGAGCCTGGATTTTCACATGGACCATATGTACCGCGTATTTCCGGAGCTGATCCTGGACCTCTTGTGTTCCGGTCCGGTCGAAAAAGGCCGGGATGCGTCGCACGGCGGAGTAGAATTCTACAATCTGTGCGTTGACGGAGCAGGCCTGGCGACAGTGGCTGATTCGTTTGCCGCTGTCGAGCAGCGCGTTGAGCGGGAGAGCAAGCTCTCATGGGATGCACTGCTGCAACTGCTGGACAGCAATTGGACAGGGACGGAAGGAGAACGCATGCGACACATGATGAAGAGCATCCGGCGGTTTGGGAGCGGCGGTTCATGTGCCGACGAGTACGGACGATCTGTGGCCCGCATGTTCACCACGCTGGTGAAAGAGAAACCCACGCCGCATGGATTCAACATGATCCCCGGACTATTCTCCTGGGCCGCCAATATCCTCATGGGGAAAGATGTTGGGGCCACACCGAACGGTCGCTATTCCGGAGCTCCAATCTCCCACGGGCCCAATCCTGATCCCGGCTTCCGCAAAGATGCCGCACCGACGGCCCTTGCTCTCGCCGTTGCCTCCATCCAGCCGGGGTACGGGAACACAGCGCCGATGCAAATTGAGCTTGACCCCGGTCTCTCGAAGAGCAGTGAGGATGTTGACAAGGTGGTGAGCTTGATCACGACGCATTTTGATCTTGGCGGAACGCAGATCAATATGAATATCCTCGATAAGAAAGCAGTACTGGAAGCCCATGCGGATCCGAGTACTCATCCGGATCTTGTTGTGCGCGTAACCGGTTTCAGCGCCTTCTTTGCCAGCCTCTCGCCGGAAATGCGGCAAATCGTTGTTGACCGTATAATCGCAGAAGGTTGATTGGTAGTACTTCCCGGGAAATCATGACGACGAACGCCCGTCAGCGATTCCTGAACTACGTCAGGAATCCCATATCCTCACCGCCGATCGTTTCTCCGTTCCTTCCTCATCCGGATGTTATCAACGCGACGCTGGCCTCCGCTCGCCTACCGGTCACGGACGACCCAGTAGCCAACGAGATCAGGCTCGCAAGGTACCTCGGCTATGAGCCGATGTTCATGACGGAATGTTCGGGGCTGATCTTCAATTGGCGAATCGATGAGTCGCGTTCGAATGATACCGATGTGGTCCGGGTCATCACCACGGAACGGGGCGACTGGGTGCGCCGGTCGCCGAGAGTCGAAATCCCGTGGAGTGACGAATCCGGCTGTCCGGTCAATACTCCTCACGATCACGAACTGCTCGTGTCTGTGTGCGATCAGATCGATGACCGGGAGGATCAACTCAGGATGTACTTCCGGAGCTGGAGGACAAAGGTTGGTGATCACGGCGTCATTGTCCTGGGACATCCCCATCCGGCATGGCTTGGGTACCAGATCAGTCCATCTCAGATCTTCTATCAGTGGCTTGATGATCGCGAAGTGTACAAGCGCAGCATGGAAGCCGTTTTTCGCGCCTCCCTGAAGGTAATGGCGATCGCAGTGGAGGAGGGGATCGATTTTATGAGTGATTCCAGCTATGGACTTGAAATGACATCCCCGGCACTATTTGCGTCAATGGATCTCCCGTACATCCGCGCGTTTGCGGAATGGACGAAAGAACGCGACGGCCTGTTCTGGTATCACAATTGCGGTTTCACCCGTCAGCTCATCAAGGACGGCACGTTTAACACGCTTGGAGCTGACGTTATTGAGACCATCGCACCGCCCCCAGAAGGCGACAACGATTTGGCGGAGTCACGTCGCAGTCTTGATCCGGGCATTTGTTCGAAAGGGAACCTGAATCTCCAGATCTTGCGGGATGGTACGCCGGAGCAGATCGTCGGAGAGGTCCGGAAGATGGTGGTCGCGGTTCGTGGCTTTGCCCACATCTATTCCACAGCCGACGCGGTGCTGCCAGGAACACCTCCGGACAATTTCGTAGCCTTTGTAAACACTGCACGGGACGCCGCCGAACGATAGATGCCGGGCGAATCTTCCATCACTGGTGAACTATGAGACACGCATACGCGAACGCACTCCTTCTTTCTCTTCTCCTCTTATCTTGCGGCAAAGAGAGCGAAATGGTTGAAATCCAGGACTGGAATTTCGGCGGGAGGCCGCGCCTGATGGTCTGGTTACGTCAAAGGATCGAGAGCTTTGAAGCAACGCATCCGGGAATCAAGGTGGTTCAGAGTGACAAGAGCTGGAACATGATCCGCGAGATCCTGTATACAAGCTTTAGCACCGGTACGGGGCCGGACGTTGTGAATACGCATGCCAACTATGCCGCGGAGTTCGGTGAAGCGGGTTACTACTATCCCGTGAACAAATTCCCGGATTTCGATTCGGTGAAACAATGGTTTGTCCCCGAACTTCTCGAGTCGACACGGTACAAGGATAATTATTACGGCTTGCCGTCGAGCGCCATAGCGTTCATTCTGGTCTGCAACCGGCAACTCTTCGACGCTGCACACATTGCGCCTCCTAGAACCTGGTCGGAATTTCGCAGTGCCGCCAGGAGCCTCACCAGGGATACCGACGGTGACGGACATATCGATCAATTCGGGCTCGTCCTCATGGGCGGCGACAAAGGGGGATTCGCTTACCGTATGGTGCCGTTTTTCTACAAGGCGGGAGCCGACTTCATGTCCGACGACCTTACAAGGGTGGAATTCAATTCACCGGCCGGTGTCGCGGCGTTGACGCTGATCGCTGAAATGTATCAGATTGACCGTTCGATCACGCCGGGGTTCCTTGCGTATGGACATTCCGAAACCAATGACTTATTTTGTGGTAACAGGGCGGCGATGGCAATTGAGGGCCCCTGGGTCCGTGGGATGGTGAATGAAATGAGCCCCGGGAAAGACGTGTTCGTTGTCAGCATACCTGTGCCAGACAGCCTGCTTGATCAATACGAGACGTTACCCACCTTGCAGGACATGGTGATGTATTCCGTCAACGCGCATTCCAGGAATTTGGAGGCTTCGTGGGAGTTTGTTAAGTACCTCCGCAACGAAGAGGCAGATATGGCCTGGATCAGGGAGGATCTCGGTGCGGTTGCCACCACGAATTTTGCATTCAACAGCCCTGAAGCGCAGAATGTCAAGGATCTGCCTCTGTACATCAATGAACTCAGGCACGCGCGACCATTACCCACGCATCCCAGAATTATTGCACTCGCGAGCAATACTTTCACTCCGTTTTGTCAGAAGGCCATCGTGGGTGAGCTGACGCCGAAAGCAGCGCTCGACCAGGCGGCGCGTGAGGCGCAGGAGGTCATCGAAAACACGAAATGAAAAAGGCCACTCCCTATCTGCTCCTGCTCCCCGCACTGCTTTTCACGGCATTTGTTCTGGGCTATCCTCTCGTCCAAAACCTCGTGAACAGCGTGAGGGATGTGAGCCTGGTGAGTGGAGTGGGAGGATGGGTTGGACTTTCCAACTACGCCAACGTTTTGGATGACCCCCTATTCTTGAGTTCCTTGCGGAACACGCTAATCTACGCGCTGGTTGGTACCATCCTGGCTCTGGTGATCGGGCTCGGGTTTGCCCTCCTGCTGAACATGAAAATCGGCCGGATCACAACCATCGCCTCTTTTCTTTATACCATACCATGGGTCATCTCGCCGGTTGTGGCGGGTTTTTCCTGGAAGTGGCTCCTGAACGACCATTTCGGGATTATCAACTACTGGCTCTCCTCGGCAGAGCTCATCGACGCCGGCACCTCATGGCTCGGAGATCCGCAGACCGTCCTTGCCTGTGTCATCTTCGCCAGAGTGTGGCAGTTTTATCCGTTTGCGATGGTGATGTTTCTTGCGGGACTCCAGGCGATTCCCCTGGAACAGTATGAGGCTGCTGCCGTCGACGGTGCCACAATGTTCCGGAGGTTTTTCCATATCACAATTCCCAATCTGAAGCCGGTGTTTTCCGTGCTTCTTGTCCTCGGGGTGATCTGGAGTTTCAATGATTTCAACATTGTGTTTGTCATGACACGTGGTGGACCGATGAATGCCTCGATGGTCCTCCCTGTCCTCGTCAGAGAATTCTCGTTTGTCTTTTTTGATCTTGGCAAGGGTTCGGCGCTCTCCGTCATGACCTTCATGCTCCTTGTTACCCTCTCCTTCCTTTACCTCAGAATCATCTCCGGGAGGGAATCAGCATGAAACGATACGCCTTGGCGGCATTGATCATTGTGCTCTCTCTCCTTGTGCTGCTACCGTTTCTGTGGATATTCTCCACCTCCCTCAAGCCGCTTTCGGAGGTGAACCAGTATCCGCCCGAGTGGTTCAGTCCGAACATGAGCCTGAAACCGTACGCAGACATGTTTTTCTTCATGCCGTTTGGCATTTACGCCTTGAACAGCACGATCGTGGCGTCATCCGCAACCATCATTACGCTATTCGTCGGGAGTCTAGGGGCATTTGCGTTTTCCAGGTTCCAGTTTGCCGGGAAGCGCGTCTTTCTGCTGGTATTCCTTCTCTCGCAAATGTTGCCCGGGGCGTCCGTCATCATTCCGCTGTTCCAGCTGTTGAAAGAGATCGGCCTCTATGATACGCACGTCGGCCTGATTCTCGTGCACTCGGCCGTGTTATTGCCGTTCGTCATCTGGCTGCTCTATGGCTTCTTTCAGGGCATTCCTCGGGAAGTGGAAGACGCAGCGCTCATAGACGGATGCTCAAGATTGAGTGCACTCCGCAGGGTCATATTGCCGCTTGCCCTTCCCGGCATCGGGGCTACCGCTCTGTTTGCGTTCCTCGGATCCTGGAACGAGTTCTTCTTTGCCCTGATATTGACGTCGTCGGATGCAACCAAGACGATCCCCGTCGGCATAGGTCTTTTTGTCGGGGAATACAACGATCTCTGGAATCAGATGGCGGCTTCGGCGGTGCTGTTCAGCCTGCCGCCGTTGATGCTTTTTGCGCTCATGCGAAAGACGTTCGTCAAAGGGCTGGCAGCGGGAGCGGTGAAGTGAAGGGCTTGAATTGAATACACGCACACACAATTTCCGGATACCTCCTGTCTTTGCTGGCGGTCGCACATTCTCAGCTGCAGATTTGACCACTGAAACCCAAGGAGGGTTTATGCACAGAACGAAGCGATTGGCTTTTTGTGCGTCGGTGCTGTTGGTCGGCGCGAACATTGCCGTGTCCCAGGGCATCGTCATCGGACGCGACGACGTGAAGTTGATGTTCGCCATCGGGCAAGTCGTGACTTATCACCATGACACATTGACCACCTCTGCGGATATTGGCACGCCGGGCGGCCCTGTGATCTGGGATTTTAGCGGTCTCTCGACTCAGTACCTTGAGACGCGAACGGGTATAGCGGTGCAATCTACCCTGTATGCTGCCGGATTTCCTCAGGCGACACACGCCCAGCTTGATGCGGCCTTGGCCATGCGGTTGAATACAGGTTCTCTCGGATGGGCAACGCTGACGTCACCCGAGGCGTATTACTATTATTCCATAGACGATGACCTGAAATACTACGGTGTTCAGGGAAGCGGCACTGGATTTCTCGACAGTTCACCTGGCGTGCCCATTCCATATTCAGCCCGGTGGTTCGGCGTGCCCGCGTCGGTTGAGTATCGTTTCCCCGTCGAATTTTCCAAGAGCTGGACTTACGATTACGTTGACTCGCTTGTAGGCTCCGCCACGTTGCCTGGTTTCCCCATCCCACTTTCCTTAGTGATGGGGGATGTGTACTCCGTCTCATGCGAAGTAGATGCCTACGGGTCACTGACTCTCCCCGGTGGGACCACCCGGGAGGCGCTGCGCATCAAGAGAGTGAGCACCAAAAACAACAGCCTGGTGGAAGCCGCGTACACTATTGTGACAAGAAATGGGGCCGCTGTGCAATTGAAGGTGAACGATCCTTCGGCGACCGGCGGTACTGTGCCGGTGAGCGCCATACGATGGACTGAAGGCGTGCCGGATGAACTGGTCCCGGTTCAGCTGGCGAGCTTCACCGCGACGCAGCGGGAGGGAAGCGCTGTCGATCTCGAGTGGACCACTCTCTCCGAAACCAACAACTTCGGATTCTATATTCAGACGAAAGACTCAGAAGAGGGAAAGTTCACGGAGTTGACCGGCGCGTTTATCCCCGGCCATGGTACGACGGTCGTTCCGCAGAAGTATAGCTATCGTGATAATACCGGAGGCGCCGGTGCACGATGGTACCGGCTGAAGCAAATCGACCTCGATGGAACAGCCCATCTGTCGGAGCCAGTGCAGGTGAACGCCGTGACAGCAGTTCCGGAAACTGCACCCGCAACGTACGTGCTGTCTCAAAACTACCCGAACCCGTTCAATCCTTCGACCACAATCCGCTACAGTCTGCCGCATCGCTCTCACGTCACACTGAGGATCTTCAACGCGCTCGGCCAGCAGGTTGCACAGCTGATCGACGGTGAAGTGCAAGGAGGACAGCATGAGGTGAAGTTCAACGCGTCAGGCCTTGCCGGCGGCGTGTTCTATTATAGAATGCAGGCCCGCCCTCTGGACGCCACCATTGGACGTGAATCAGGGAGTGGAGCCGGGGCTTTCGTGGAGACGAAGCAGCTTATGCTCTTGCGGTGACCCCTCTGCGATTGCACATGATACGTCCTTGGAGAACCTTACACCTTTGGGTGAGGGTTTGAGGACTCGCAGGATCGACCTGTGGGCCCTTTGTTTGCGCGCGTCGCCGGCGGCCTAGAGATCCAGAAGTCTCTGTTTAACCTCGAGATAGTAGGAATAGCTGTCGTATGTTACATCAGGCGGGACCCTGTGATCGACGCAGGGAATGTACCGCCCCTGATCTAGCAGGGGCCGCAGGCGGTCCATCTCCGCGTCGATGGCGCTTTTTCCGGCAATGAGGGCGTGCTTGTCCACACCGCCGAAGAGGAGAATTGAGGGGAGGTCCTTTCTTAATTTGAATATGTCGGTATGCGCAGCTTCAAGAGGAAACATGCAGTTGATACCGGCTTCGAGCCACCCGGGCGCAAGCTCGTGTATGCGCCCGTCACAATCCAGCACGTTGATGTCAATCCCGCGCTCATGAAGGGCGCGTGTGATCTGACTGTATCGGGGGACCATGATCTCGTTGAAAAGACGGGGAGAGAGCAGTGGGCCCCTGTTGTAGCACATGTCCTCCCACCACCAGGCAAGGTCCACTCCTTTGGCCGGCACAGCCCGATTGATCATCGTGAGGGTCAATGCAGTCAGGTGATCCATCATCTCCTCGACCCACGACCTGTCTGTCATCAGTGCGACGGAAAAGCCCTCGACTCCCATCCAATTTCTCAGCCAGCCGTAAAGTGAGCCGGCATGGAAATACACGGGGGATCCATCGCGTTGTGCTTGACTAAGCAATGATTCCACATCACCAACTCTCCCGTCCGCATCCGGGTCAAGACGCTCCCTGCGCAGGCGATCCCAATCCTGCCTGGTTTCCAGCCCGAACTTGACATATCGCGGCATGGACGAGTGTTCAGAAAACACCTCGCAAATATTCCC